>CAMEWZ010000006.1 GCA_945946745.1 uncultured Clostridia bacterium
CGTCGTTCTGCAGGAAGGGAATGAAGGAGGTTGCGATGGAGATCATCATTCTGGGAGACACGTCGATATAGTCGATCATGCCCCGGTCAACCTCGATGATCTCATTGCGGTGACGGCAGGTGATACGGGCGTTGGCAAGGCACCCGTTCTCGTCCAGAGGCTCGTTGGCCTGACCGATGTAGAAATCGTCCTCCACATCGGCGGTCATATACTCCACGTTCTTGGTGACAAAACCGGTGGCCTTATCGACCTTCCGGTAGGGAGCCTCCACGAAGCCGTACTCGTTGATCTTGGCAAAGGTGGCCAGGTAGTTGATCAGGCCGATGTTGGGACCTTCGGGGGTCTCGATGGGGCACATACGGCCGTAGTGGGTGTAGTGAATATCACGAACGTCGAAGGAAGCCCGGTCACGGCTCAAACCGCCGGGTCCCAGAGCGGACAGACGGCGCTTGTGGGTCAGCTCAGACAGGGGGTTATTCTGATCCATGAACTGAGACAGAGGGGAAGAACCGAAGAATTCCTTGATAACAGCGGTGACAGGCCGAATGTTAATCAAGCTCTGGGGCGTGACGGCGTCCAGATCCTGGACGGTCATCCGCTCCCGGATCACCCGATCCAGACGGCTAAAGCCGATGCGGAACTGGTTCTGCAGCAGCTCGCCCACGCAGCGCAGGCGGCGGTTGCCCAGGTGATCGATGTCATCGGGGGTGCCGATGCCCATGGCCACGCAGTTGAGGTAGTTGATGGAGGCCATGATGTCGTCCACGATGATGTGGTTGGGGATCAGATCGGTGTAGCGCTCGGCGATGGCGTCCTTCCAGCCGTCGGCGGGAACCGTCTCCAGCATTTCCTTCAGCACGGGAAAATAGACCTTTTCCTTGATGCCGTACTCCTTGGGGTCGAAGTCCACAAAGGCAGACATATCCACCATGTTGTTGGAGAACACCTTAACATTGCTGTCGCCAACCTTGACAACGGCCTCGTTGACGCCCTTGCGGCTCAGCTCATGCGCCTGGGCACGGGAAATGAACTCCCCGGGCATAACCAGAATTTCACCGGTCATGGGATCGGCAATGGGCTCGGCGGCCTCCTGGCCGGACAAGCGGCTCCAAATGTCCATCTTCTTGTTGAACTTGTAGCGGCCGACCTTGCTCACATCGTAGCGGTGGGGGTCAAACAGCAGGCCCTCCAGATGGGCGGTGGCAGTCTCCACCGTGGGAGGCTCACCGGGCCGGAGGCGGCGGTAGATCTCCAGGAGGGACTCCTCCCGGGTCTTGCAGGGATCCTTGTCCAGGGTCGCCAGAATCCGCTCATCCTCGCCAAACAGGGCCTTGATCTGCTCGTCCGTCTGCACGCCCAGGGCGCGGATCAAGCAGGTGATGGGCAGCTTGCGGTTCTTATCGATGCGCACCCAGAATACATTGGCGTTGTCCGTCTCGTATTCCAGCCAGGCGCCCCGGTAAGGAATGACGGTGGCGGTGTAGGTATGCTGATCCGCCTTATCCACCTCGTGGCCATAGTACATGCCAGGGCTGCGGACGATCTGGGAGATAATGACACGCTCGGCGCCATTGATGACAAAGGTGCCGCCGTTGGTCATAACAGGAAAATCGCCCATGAAGATTTCCTGTTCCTTGATCTCATTGGTCTCGGTATTGCGCAGACGCACCCGCACCTTGATGGGCTTGGCGTAGGTGGCATCCCGCTCCTTACACTCCTCGATGGTGTACTTGGGCTTGTCCTCCATGGTGTAGTCCAGGAAGGAAAGCTCCAGCTTGCCGGAGAAGTCGGTAATGGTGCCGACGTCCTGGAACACCTCCCGCAGTCCCGTTTCCAGGAACCACTGGTAGGAGTCCTTCTGGATCTTCAGCATGTTGGGGATCTCCAGGATCTCTTCATACTTCGCGTAAGATTTACGCATGGTCTTGCCGAACATTACGTCCTTGACCATTGCCATATGGATCATCACAGCCTTTCTTACGAATTGTGTGTCGCTTATGATACGCTTGGGCCGGTTGTCAGTTGTTACAAAGTTACCCCTTGACAGCCGCTCCTTCCTGTGCTAAAATAACCATGTTGGAAGTAAAGTCCAGAAATAGGCATAGTACCACAGTATGGACATTCATTATAGCATCTTGTACAAACTTTGTCAATGAAAAATTTCCACAATTCCGGGGCGGACGCCTCGTTTTTTTATGCCCAATTCCACAAGGTCGTCCCATTCCAGCGGCCAAGCTTTCTTCTTTCCAGTTCTAGCCGCTGGTTTTCCTTCCAATCCATTTTATCTTTTTTCGCGTTTAGTCACAAACGCCAATTTATTTTGTTATGTATACCTCTTTATCAGTAATTTCTCCATATCCTCTTATGCTATTATCAAAAATGTCCAAAAAAGTAAAAACATAGGAGGAATGATTATGAAAACCACCCAAAAGCATCCCATTCGTCTACTGTCTCTTTTCCTGGCACTGTGTTTCCTTTTCTCCCTTCCCCTGCCCGCTTTTGCGGAAGAAGAACCCCCGGCAGACCCAATTCCCATAATAGAAGCCGAAGAAATCCCCATATCGGAAACAGATGAAATTCCAATCACAAAATCAGAAGAAATCACACCCGAGGAGCCCGCCGCGCCACCGGAGGAATCTCCCCAGGAGCCGCTGGATTCTCCCGACGAGGAAACACCATCGGAAGAAAATGCCGCTCCCCCTTCTGAAGAAGTGTCAGAAGAAGCCGTGATGTCACCGGAAGAAGCGTTGCCCGCTTCGGAGGACATCACGGCTTTTTCTATGTTGAAACAAAATCTTTCGGGGTCTGACGAGACCCCTCTGCCGGTGTTGTCTTCCCTGCCTCCCAGCATTCCCATTGCGGATGCGCTGGCTCTGCCCGACGACTGGTCAGAACCCTTTGTACTCCAGGGTACCGCCGTGCTCCTTGTCGATTCCCGGCTGGTATTGCAGGATAACTCCGGCGGAATTTGCCTTTCCTTCTCCGAGACACCGGATGTTTCCCTGGGAGACGAGCTGGAAGTGACCTGCGAACGAAGCAGCGCAGGTTTTTCCGCGTACGATGCCGTCCCCTTGGGCTCCTCCGCGCTGCCCACGCCATTGGAATGCACCCTGGCCGACGCCCCGGAGAACCGCCTCATTCAAATCGGCGGCGCTATCCTTGGGGAAGGCTGCATAACCCAGGATTCCGTCTGTCTTCCATTGTCCGCAACGCTGCCGGAGGGCATCGCCGTGGGCGACTGCGTCACTGCCATGGGCGTTCTGTTGGATGGCAGATTGTACGCCCATGGTCTTTCCAAGGCCAAGGCGCGGGTGGAAACCACGAACACCTGGTATCCTGTCTCGGTGGAGGCGCTTCTTCCCACGGATACCGCCATCTTTACGGTGACCAACGCCGAAGGTAAGCTATTCGTCCCGGTCTGGAACGAACAAAGAAGCACATTTTCTCCCATGGAGGTTCAGCGGAACACAGATGGGAATTTGGAATGCCCGGCATCCATTCTAACCTGGAACATCACCCAGGATTCCCAGGGGATGACGCTTTCCTCCTCCCAAGGCTATCTTTCCAGCCGGAATTCATCAATTGGACTTACTCTTTCCTCTAATGTTGATTATTGGTCGATTTCCGAAGGGTACTTGTATCATCTTACCTACGTGCGATATTTGGCCTACCTCTACAGCGACTGGCGGATGGTAATAGACCACCAGGGCCTAGCCTCTGGGCAGTCCCTCCAGTTCTGGCGGTCAACTCCCGTCTCCGACACCCCGCCCTCCCAGCCGGATACGCCCGTTTCCCGGCCTTACTTTGGCCAGCTGCATGCCCACTCCAACCTTTCCAGCGGGCTGGATACTCCCGAACAGCTTTACGCAACCGCAGTCCAGGAGGGAATGGACTTTTTCGCCATAACAGACCACAGCAATTCCTTCGACAATAGCCGCTCCGGGAACATCAACCAGGATGGCAAGGGCATCAGCAGCGACTGGGCTGAAGGAAAAGCGGCCGCTACCGCCGCTGCCACGGAAACCTTCCTGCCCCTGTTCGGCTACGAGCTGTCCTGGCCGCCGACCCGGGATCTGGGGCATATTGCCACCTTCCGCACCCCAGGCTGGCTGTCCTACGAACAGGAAGAAGCCTCCACCTTGGAGCGCTACTATGAAGCCCTGGTCTCCTGTCCCGGCTCCGTCAGCCAATTCAACCACCCCGGAGAATACTACGGGGATTTTGAGGATTTCAGCCACTATGACCAGCGCTACGACGATGCCATTTTCCTTCTGGAGGTCAGTGCGGAGGGCAGTTTTACCGCCTATGACCGCTATACCCGGGCGCTGGATCGAGGCTGGCATGTGGCCCCCAGCAGCAGCCAGCAAAGCCGCGGCCGCACCGCCATCTGGGCGGAGGAGCTGACGGAGGACGCCATTTTCGCCGCCATCCGCCAATACCGGGTCTACGCCACCGGAGATCCGGATCTGTCCATCTCCTTTACCGTTGACGGCCAGAGCATGGGCTCCATCCTCACCCAGGCCGAAACAATGGAAGTCACCCTCAGCGATCCAACGGACAGTGCCATTGGTCTGGTGGAGGTTATTGTGGACGGCGGCCGTGTGTTTTCCTCTCAAACGGTGCAAACCGCCCAGGCCGCGCTGACCATCCCGCTGTCCGGGGATTATTCCTATTATTATCTGCGCGTCACCCAGCCGGACGGAGACATTGCCGTGACTGCCCCGGTTTGGATCGAGGATTACACGGATGTGGGCATCCGCAGCTTTACCAGCGAAGATTCCCCCAGTCCGGGCCAGGAAATCTCCCTGGACGTAACCCTGTATAACCAGGAGCCGAATGCCTATCGGGTGGAATCCATCACGCTGTATGAAGGAGACACCCAGCTTGACAAAATAGAAAACCCCGGAACGGTGTCCCGGGGCGGCACTCTGCGCCAAAGCTTCTCCTATACCTGCGGCGATGCAGGCACCATAGCCCTTCGGGCCGTGGTTACCGGCAGCATTGGCGGAAAAACCCGCACGGACGAGCAATCCCTGCTCCTGCGCTGCACGCCTGCCCTGCCCGATGCCGTCACGCCTCTTTCGGATATCCGCCAGGGACGAATCGGGCAGACCTACCGGGCCAAGGGCTTTGTCACTGCCGGAACCTCCAATCCCAACAACGCCTTCCCCAATACCATCTATCTCCAGGATGACACCGGCGGCATTGCCGTCACCGCGTTTTCCGTCAGCGGCGTTCAAGTGGGCTGTCCGCTGGAAATCATCGGCGTCCTGCGCAGTAGCAACGGCAATCTGATTTTGGAAATGCTGGAATTCACCGTGCCCAAGGAGGATTATTACCGCTTTGTTCCTCGAACGCTATCCTGCGAAACCGCCACGAACTATGCCGTACACGGCGGTGAGCTGTTGCAGGTGCAGGGCAAGGTCATTTCCCGCGTCCTCACAGACGACGGTAAGGGCGTCCGCCAATTTGTGATTGAGGACATTGTCGGCGGGCGCGCTACCATTTTAATAGAACCCTACATTCGTTCCGGCTCCACCGGGGAGAACACCCTTGCCAGTCAGGTTCAAGTTGGCCGCACCGTCCGGGCCATGGGTTTGGGGCATCTGGACGAATCCGGTCAAAGCGTGCTCCGGGTGCGCAACTGCGAGGAGGTCGTCTACGTCCCGCCTCTCCCCGACCGCACCAATCCCAAAACCGGCGATTGCTTTCCATGGCTGGTACTTTTTTACCGGTCAGACGCATGGTTCTCTTGATACTTCTCCCGCCTCATTCCCGGTTCAAAATCCGATACACCAGCTCCATATCCAGTCCCTCCCGTACAGCCTGCGCCAGAATGTCATATTGGCGCTGCTTGTAGGCCGCCGGGTCATCGCTTTCCAACGTCTGTAGGGAAAGGCCCCGTTTCCGGCAAAGGGCCTTTATCATTGCATCCGCCACACCGGGGGCATCAAAAATGCCGTGGATATAACTGCCGTATACACTGCCGTTTCCCACCACCGGGGCCGCCGCTTCTTTGCTGCGGCCCATGTGGATTTCATAGCCCGTGTATGTCATGCCGTTCAAGAAGCTGAGCAGCCCCGGTATCTGCTGAAAAACGCCCCTTGTCTGGGTCTGCACCTTTTGTCCCCGGAACACGGTCTGCATATCCAGCAGCCCCATCCCGGCAATTTCCGTGACACCGGCGGCTTCCACCTGCTCCGGATCCAGAATTCGGCTTCCCAGCATCTGGTAGCCGCCGCAGATGCCGAATACCAGCTTCCCGGCGCTTGCCGCCTTGCAGATGGCGGCCTCCAGCCCACTCTGCCGCAGCCATTGCAGGTCGGCAATGGTGCTCTTGGTGCCGGGCAGCAGGATCATGTCCGGGTCATGCAGCTCCGAGACCCGATCCACATACCGCACGGACACATTTTCATACCGCTCAAAGGGAGCAAAATCCGTAAAATTGGAAATTCGGGGCAGCCGGATCACCACGATGTCCAGCAGTTTTCGCTCCCCGCCGGAAGAAAACCGCTCCGTCAAGCTGTCCTCGTCGTCCACATCCACATGGACATAGGGCACCACCCCCGCCACCGGAACGCCGCAGAGCGTTTCCAGCGTCCGCAGTCCCGGCTCCAGAATGGCCCGGTCGCCTCGGAATTTGTTGATGACGGTGCCCTTGATTCTGGCCCGCTCCTCCGGCTCCAGCAGGGCCACCGTGCCGTAGAGCTGGGCAAACACCCCGCCCCGGTCGATGTCTCCCGCCAGCAGCACCGGCGCGTCCACCAGCTTGGCTAGGCCCATGTTGACGATGTCCTCCTGCTTGAGATTGATTTCCGCAGGACTGCCCGCCCCTTCGATGACGATGATATCATACTCCGCGTCCAGGGAACGGTAAGCATCCATTACTGCCGGAAGAAATTCCCGCTTCCGGCGGTAATACTCCATGGCGCGCATGTTTCCCAGAACCTGACCGTTCACGATCACCTGGCTGCCCACATCGGTGGTGGGTTTCAGCAATATGGGATTCATCCGCACATCCGGGGCGATCCCCGCCGCCTCCGCCTGCACCACCTGGGCCCGGCCCATCTCTCCCCCATCCGCTGTGATGAAGGAATTCAGTGCCATATTCTGGCTTTTAAAGGGCGCCACCCGGTAGCCGTCCTGCCGGAAAATCCGGCACAGTCCGGCGCACAGCAGGCTTTTTCCCGCGTTGGACATGGTGCCCTGGATCATAATATTCTTAGCCATGGCCGCTCCTTTCCCGTTCCTCCCGAAGCATTTGAACCAGCGCTTCATTTTCCTCCCGCCGCCGCACGGCCACACGGTACCATCCAGTGCCGAGGCCGTGATAATTGGCGCAGCTTCGCACCGCAATGCCCCGCTTTCTCAGTGCCGCGTCCAGCCCTTCCGGGCCGGAAAACAGCAGATAGTTGGCCTGGGACGGGCAAACCCAAAACCCCAGTTCTTCCAGCTGTTCCTTTAGCCAGGGCCGCTCTATGCCAATCAGACGCCTGGTTTTTTCCAGGAATTCCCGTTCCCGCAGCGCCGCGATCCCCGCCGCCTGGGCGGGGGTGGATACGTTCCAGGGCTGCACGGCTTTTGCCATGTTTCCCAGCAGTTCCCCGTCGCTGGTCAGGCAGTAGCCCAGCCGCAGCCCTGCCATGCCGTAGCTTTTGGTAAAGGCCTTGAGCAGAAACAGCTGGGGATTGTCCGCCAGTTCCCCCTTGAGGCTCTCCTGCCGGTCGGACAGGTCGGCAAAGCACTCGTCCACAAACAGCCGGATTCCCCGCTCCGCGCAATACGAAAGGATTTCCAGCAGCAGCTGCCTGGGAACCGTTTGACCAGTGGGATTGTTGGGGCTGCACAGAAACACCGCATCCGGCTTTTCCCGATCCAGGAAGGGCAGAAAATCCCTATCCAGCACAAAATTCCCCTCTTTGGAAAGCGCATACCGGGAAACGGCGCATCCCGCCTGCTCCGAAGCCAGGGAATATTCCGAAAAGGTGGGCGCCAGCTCCACTGCCCGCTTTGCCCCAATACTCCGGCAGTAGGCATAGATCAACTCCGCCGCGCCATTGCCGCAGAGAATCCCGTTTTCCGGCACCTGTTCCAATTCCGAGATTGCCCGAACCAGTTTTCGGCAATAGGGATCCGGGTAGCGGTGGATTTCTTTCAAGCTCTCCTCCACCGCGGCCAGCACCCCGGGAGGCGTTCCCAGGGGATTGGTATTGGCGGAAAAATCCAGCAGGATTTCTTCCCCGTAAACATCCCCGCCGTGGGGGTTTTTTGTCTGATACAGCATGGCTTTTCACCTGTCCAAATCATACTTCTGTTTATCCGCTTTCGGCGATTCTCCGCAATAGAATCAGCACAGCAGACCCGATAGCGAGCAGCTTCCCTCCGGCGCAGAAAACCAGGCCCAGAAGGGCAGTCGCGTAGAGCAGCCGGCAGGCCCGGGGAATGTCCTCCGGCTCAATCTCCCGGCGCGGATCCCCAATGTACTGCTTTTGATGCAGCACGCCGTGATACCAGGCATCGCCTCCCAGCCGCAGGCCCAGAAGCCCCGCGCACACCGATTCCGTCTGGGCGGAATTGGGGCTGGCATGATTGTACCGATCCCGGCAAAAAATCTTCCAGCCGTTTTTTCCGTCTAGCCCCAGCAGCGCTCCCGCCAGAAGCATCCCCAGTGCCGACAGCCGGGCCGGGAGGAAATTCAGCACATCGTCCATTTTCGCGCTGACCAGGCCGATGTTCCGATAGGGCATATCCACGTACCCCAGCATGGAGTCCATGGTATTCACCGCCTTGTAAAAAAAGCCCAAGGGCGCGCCGCCGATAGCCAGATACACCAGCGGAGCGATCACCCCGTCAGAGGTGTTCTCCGCTACCGTCTCCACCGCCGCCCGGGCAACGCCCGCCTGATCCAGCCGGGTCACATCCCGCCCGACGATCATGGATACCGCCCGGCGGGCTTGCTCCAAATCACCGGTTTTTAGGGCCTCGTAAACCTTCATGCTTTCCTGCTTTAAGGATTTCGTGGCCAGAATCTGACCGCACATCACGCTCTCCACCACCAAGGCCAGCCAGGGGCTTATGTGAAAGCAAAGCCGCAGCAGCGCCCAGGGAACCACAGTGGAAATCCCTGCCACCAGCACCCAGAGCACGCCCCCCGCGATCCGTTCGCCCCACACCGTTTTGGGAAAAACCTTGCGCAAAACCCGCTCCCAAAAGCGAATCAGCTTTCCGATGAACACCACGGGATGGGGAATGCTGTGGGGATCCCCCACCAGCAAATCCAGGCCAAAGCCCAGCACCAGTGCCGCTAATGACCACATTTGTCTATTCCTCCCTGCATGGTGAAAATGTAGATGGGATTCTGCCCGGTCATCAGGCTGTAGGCCCCGGCCTTCCTGGCTTTTGCCACCGTTAGACTCACCACCTCCGTTTCCGCAAAGGGGAAATCCTTCAGACACCCAGTCAGTTCCGCCACGGATTCCAGGGAAATCGCCGTGGCTACAATCCGGACATTGGGATTCTTCTCCAGCAGCAGATCGAGGATGCTCCGGAGATTTCCCCCGGCTCCGCCGATAAAGGCATGGGTGGGAGCAGGCAGGTCAGCGCAGGCCTCCGGGGCAATTCCCGGCACAATGGTCAGATTCTCCGCCTGGAATTTTTCCCGGTTTTCCGCCAGCAGCGCCAGGGCGTTTTCCTTGCGCTCGATGGCAAAAACCCGGCCATCCTTTGTCCGCAGGGCCATTTCTACAGCCACGCTGCCGCTGCCCGCACCCACATCCCAGGCCACGGCGTCCGCCGTCAAGCGCAGCTTGGACAGGCAGACGGAGCGCACCTCACTTTTGGTCATGGGCACGGATTCCGCCCGGGTAAAGGCCTCATCCGGCAGTCCGTGAGTCACCACAGACCGGGCCTTGGGATTTTCAATCAGAGCCGCGGAAAGGCTGGAAAACGTTTGCCCTGCCAGAACCTCCGCGCTGCCGGTGGTGAGCTTCTCCGAGGCATAGCCCAGATTCTCCCCCACATGCACGATAACCCCGCCCAAGCCGCCCGCCGTCAGACTTTGGCAGAGTCTTCCCATGCCGTTCTCGCCCCCCGCCAGGACAAATACCCTGGGGTTTGCGCGTACATCGGCGCAGAGATTGCGGCTTCTTCCGTGGGCACTGACGCTGACCACATCCTCATAGGAGGTTCCCAGCTTGGCACACAGGTACGCAAGGCTGCTGATCCCCGGTAGAACCGTCACGTCGCAGTCGCCCAGCAAGGGCAGCAGCTTCTTTGCGCCGCTGAAAAAGCCCACGTCTCCAGACATGGCCACCGCGAAACGGCTGTATTCCCGATGCGTCTGAAGATAGGCCGCGATGGTTTCCGGCGCGATGGCCTCCACCACCGTCTGCGAGGGATAGGCCACACTTTCCAGCATCCGCTTCGCTCCCAGCACGCACTCCGCCCGGCGGATGGCCGTCTGGGCCGCCTCCGTCATAGACGCCCGGTTTCCGGGGCCGATGCCCACGATGGCGACCTGGGGCTTTCCGTTTAGGCCGAACCGCCTGCACAGCAGCTCCACCGTCTGGGACTCATCCAGCCCCTCCCGCTGGGGCGGCCGTCCGATCACCACCAGCTTTGCCCCCGCCTCCCGGGCGGCGGCGATTTTTTCTTCAAAGCCCCCGGCGGCGCCGGATTCCTTGGTCACCAGATACGCCGCCCCCACGGTGCGGAGCATGGCGGTGTTCATTTCCTTGGAAAATGGCCCCTGCATGGCAAGGATATGGGACGGCTGCACCCCCGCTTCCTGGCAAAGCCGCAGAGAATCGGCCATGGGCAGCACCCGGGCAAACACCCGCCCGGAAAAGTCCATCACCCCGGTAAACCGGGCCAGCTCCTTGCTGCCGGTGGTCAGCAGGATATTCCCCTCCACCGTGTTCAGATAGGCCACCGCCGCCGGGATATCCGGAACGAACACCGCGTCCTCCGGCGCGTCCCCGCCCCGGCGCAGCAGGCGAAGGTATTCCGTGCCGGTTTCGCCGCAGGCAGCGAAAATATTCTCCGTCACCGCGCTGGCATAGGGATGGGTAGCGTCCACCACCAGGTCAAAGTTTTCCTTTTGAAACAGCGCCGCCATTTCCTCCCGGGTCATCCGTCTGGCAGAAACGGCCACATTGTCACCGGGTTTCAGCAGGGTCTGTCCATAGTCAGTCGCCACACAGGCCATAACCGCCACCGGCTGGCCAGAAAGGAATTCCACCAGCTCCCTGCCCTCGGTGGTTCCGGCAAACACACACAGCTTATACATCCCGGTATCCTCTGGGGGTGATCAGATTCCCCCTAATTTCCCGGGTCATGGCATTGCCGATGAATACCGTGCAGAACATGTCCACCGCTTTGTTCTCCAGTTCTGCCAGGGTGCAGATCTCTCGGCTCTGCCCCTCCCGGCCAATGTTCCGGGCCACGGCGCACAGCCGGTCACCAGGCAGCACCCTTCGCAAAATGCCGCAGGCCCGGCGCAGATGATCGGGGCGGCCATGGCTGGCAGGATTGTACAGCACGATGGACAGATCCGCCGCTGCTGCCGATTCCAGCCGCGTCTCGATGGTTTCCCAGGGTGTCAGCCGGTCGCTGAGACTGATTACCGCGAAATCATGGGTTAGCGGTGCGCCCAGCAGGGATGCGCCGCTGCAAGCCGCCGTCAAGCCCGGAACGATTTCCACCTCCGGTTCCGGCTTTTCTCCCCGCAGCTCATATACCAGCGCCGCCATGCCGTAGATGCCGCTGTCTCCGGAGCAAACCAGCGCCACCTGTTTTCCCTGTTCCGCCTCCTCCAGCGCCATCCGGCACCGCTCCGCCTCCCGGGTCATGGGGGTGGTCAAAAACGTTTTTTCCGGATACCACCGCTTGACCAAATCCACATACACATGGTATCCCACAATCAGATCACTCCGCTCCAGGGCCTTTCCGGCGCGGATGGTCATGCTCTCATAATCACCGGGGCCAATGCCCACCACATACAGCTTTCCCAAAACGAACCTCCCAATGCTCCGCCGCCACGGCCACCGTCACGCCGCCGCAGACTGTTTTTTCTACCAGTAATGTTTCCGCCCCCAGCATGGCTGCCCTCTGGCATACATTGTCCACGCCGGTAACGCCGCGGACAAATTCCGAGGGCGCAAAGTGCCCGGGCACGTTCATCAATTCCTCCGGCGTGTAAAATTCCGCCGGTAAGCCCTTTTCCCGGCAGAATTCCAGCAGCCCCGGCTCCTGTGCCTTCAAGTCGATGGAGGCCACGCATTTGACGCTCTTGGGATCCAGACCGTTTTCCCGCAGCACTTGATCCACCGCCCGGGAGATCGTTTCCGTCTGAACCCCCTTCCGGCATCCGATGCCCAGCCGCAGCACCTTCGGAATCAGGAGCAGGGTGTTTTCAAAAGGCTCCGCCGTTCGGCAGGTGATGTAGATTCCCAGTTCTCCGCCGCTGCCGGGAACCACCCCCGGCGGCAGCTGGGTCACAACGGGGAAATCGCTGGTCAAGGGGACTTCCCCTTCCAAAATAGCGGCGGCTACCGCTTTCGCGGTTTTCATATCGCTGATGGCATAGCCGCCCTCTGCCGCCCAGGTATCCACCGAGAACTTCCCATGGATGTCTGTGGCCGTGGTAATCACCGCGGTGGCGCCCAGCTTTTCCGCCAGGCTCCCAGCCAGGGCGTTGGCCCCGCCAATGTGACCGGAAAGCAGGGGAATCACGAATTGCCCCAGTTCGTCCAGGCAGACCACCGCCGGATCCCGGCGCTTGTCCCGGACAAAGGGCGCGATCTCCCGAACGGCAATGCCGCAGGAGGAGACGAAAATCATGGCGTCCGCCCAGGAAAAGCAAGCCCTATAAAAATCCCGGGAGGGCTGAGGAACCGGGTCAAAGTCCTCCCCTGCCAGCCGCGCCACGGTATAGCAGCGGATTTCCTCCCAGGCAAGGGCCTTTTTCACCCGGCGAGCGGTGTCCAGCCCCTGGCGGCTGTAGGCAAAAATCGCGACCTTCACCGGGTCGCCTCCCGGAACTCCGTGGTGAAGCCCGGATGGTACAGCAGCGAACGCTGGTAATCCTCCCCCAGGCAGTTACCCACCACGATCAAGGCGGTCTTGGTTAGGCCGTTGTCCCTCACCGTCCGGTGCAGGGTATCCACGGTGCAGCGGAAAATCTTCTCCTCGGGCCAGGTGGCCTTATAGACCACCGCCACCGGGGTTTCCCCGGGATAGCCGCCAGCCATCAGCTCCTCCTGGAGCCGCTCGGTTAAGGAAGTGCTGAGAAACAGCACCATGGTTGCCTGGTGGGCTGCCAGGGAGCGGATGGATTCCCGCTGCGGCACCGGGGTTCGGCCCGCCGCCCGGGTGATGATCACCGTCTGGCTCACATCCGGCAGCGTGTACTCCGCCTTCAGCGCCGCCGCCGCGCCGCAGAAGGCGCTGACCCCCGGGCAGACATCGTAGGCGATGTCCAACTTCTCCAGGGCGTCAAACTGCTCCCGCACCGCGCCGTAGATGCTGGAATCTCCGGTGTGGAGCCGGACGGTGGTTTTTCCCGCCGCCTCTGCCTCCCGGATCACGGCAATTACCTGCTCCAGCGTCATTTTGGCGCTGTTGTGCATTTCACAGTCCGACTTGCAGGATTCCAGCAGCGCCGGATTCACCAGAGAGCCGGCGTAGATCACCACGTCCGCTTCCTTCAGCAGCCGGGCGCCCCGCACCGTGATCAGATCCGGCGCGCCGCTCCCCGCGCCTACAAAATGTACCATTTCTACCCCTCCTTGATAGAATTCAGCAACGAAATTGCATTTTTCGTCTGTCCCAAAATACCGTATTCCTTGGAAAACACCACCACACCTGTCTCCAGCGACTGACCGCAGCGGTATTGGAGGTGCTGATGGATGCTCCGGGTCAGACTGCCCAGCGTTTCGTCCCAGCAGCCGCCCTCCCGCAGAATCCGCAGCGCGTCATCACAGGCGACACAGCTTACCATTTCCCGTATTTTCTCCTTTTCCAGCCCGGCGGCACCGGCGTGGGCCGCCAGGATTTCCATACGGCAGTCCCCGTATTTGGAGTGGGTGTTCATCATTCCGCCCGCCAGCTTCACCAGCTTGCCGATGTGCCCGATGAGCAGCACTCCCCGAAAATCCAGCTCCTTGCAGATATCCAGAGCATCTCCGATAAAATTGGAGCACTGCACCGCCAGGGCCGGGTCGATATGTAAGCTGCTGCGGATAAAGTCGGAACCGTAGTTGCCGGGAGTCAGCAGCACATACGCGCCGCCCTCCCGCCGCTGCCGCAGCTCCACCCGGATGGTATCCACCAGGGCCTTCTCGCTCATCGGCTCCACAATCCCCGTGGTGCCCAAAATGGAAATCCCGCCCTGAATGCCCAGCCGGGGATTGAAGGTCTTTATCGCCAATGCCTCCCCCTCCGGGGCGGAGATGGTCACAAAAAGGCCCCCGTGATAATCCGTCAGCGCCATGACCTGGGCCACGTTGTCCCGGATCATCTGCCGGGGAACGGAATTGATGGCCGCCGCTCCCACCGGCTGATCCAGCCCAGGCCGGGTCACCCGGCCCACGCCCTGCCCACCGTCAATGGTGATGCCCGGCGCCGCGTCAAAGCCGACCTGTGCAAAAATCAAGGTGCCGTTGGTCACATCCGGGTCATCCCCGCTGTCCTTGCGGACGGCGCAGGAAACCCGGTTTTCCTCCATGGTGATCTCCACAATATCCAAATCCAATTCCAGCCCCTTTGGGGTGGAAAGGTGAATCTTCTCTTTTCTGTTTCCGGTGAGCAGCATCCAGGCTGCCGCCTTGGCCGCCGCTGCGGCGCAGGAGCCGGTGGTATAGCCCAAACGCAGCCGCTTGCCGTCCTTGTGCATGTAGACTTCCATAGGCTTACCGGGTGATCTGATACAGCAAGGCATTACAAATGGCAGCCGCCACATTGCTGCCGCCCTTCCGGCCCCGGGCGACAATGTAGGGCACCGGGGAGGCGATAATCTGTTCCTTGCTCTCCACAACATTGACAAACCCCACCGGCACCCCGATCACCAGAGCCGGCTGCATCTTCCCCGCCAAAATCTGCTCATGCAGGGAAATCAACGCAGTAGGGGCGTTGCCGATGGCGAAAATACAGGGCTTTTCCAGCTTGGCCGCCCGCTCCATGGATACCATGGCCCGGGTAACGCCCCGCTCCTTGGCCTCCGCCGCCACCTCCGGGTCAGACATAAAGCAGTGGACGTGCCCGCCAAGGCGGCCCAGGATGGTCTTGTTGATACCCGCTTTCGCCATCTGGGTATCGGTGACGATGTCGCAGCCGTTTTTCAGCGCCTCGATGCCCTTCTCCACCGCGTGATCGGAAAAGGTCAAATTCTCCACATAGGAAAAATCGGCAGTGGTGTGGATCACCCGCTTGATGACCGGCTCCTGCACCGGATCCAGCACGGTATCCCCCAGCAATTCGGTGATAATGGCGAAGCTTCGTTTCTCAATCTCCGCAGGTTTGATGGTTTCCAGCATGGCGCATGTTCTCCTTTCGGCAGGCTTCATAAAAATTCCGGGCAAAGTCCGGATTGGCATAGAAATGGAAATGGGGAAATCCCGCGTATAGCCGCTGGTTGGCAACCACACAGGGCCAACTCCTGCCGCTTTCCTTCCGGGCGGTGAAGTCCTTTCCTGTCTCGGTACAGTCCCAGCGGTGGAATTCGTGCCCGGGAATAAAGCTGCCCGCTTTTCCCAGCAGGTTGTCTGTCTGTGCCGTCAGCGTCACATAGCCAAACCGGGTCAGCTTTCCGGTGTCGTAGCATTCCCCGGGCAAAAAGCCCACCATGGGCATTCCGGCGATGGCCTCCGTCAGATACATAAACCCGCCGCATTCGGCGATGCAGGGCAATCCCCGGCAGAGGGCTGCCCGAAGGGAAGCGCGCATTCCGGTGTTTTCGCTGAGCTGCCTGGTGTAAAGCTCCGGATATCCACCGCCAAGATACAGCCCGTCCAGATTTTCCGGCAGTGTTGTATCCTCCAGAGGGCTGAATTCCACGATCTCCCCGCCCATCTCCCGGAGGGCGTCCAAATTGTCCCCATAGTAGAAGCAGAACGCCTTGTCCCTGGCCACGCCGATTCGCGCCCTTCCCCGACTGGGAAAGGAGACTTCCCGGCAGGAAACCGGCGGCGCCGTTTTCGCCAGGGCCAGCAGTCCGTTTAAATCCAGGGTTTTCTCCGCTTGGCGGGCCAGGCGCTGCATCTTCTCCCGCAGTCCGGCCACCTCACTGGCGGTAACCAGCCCCAAGTGGCGGCTTTCCAGGCGGCACTGCGGCATCGGGGGCAAAAAGCCCAGCGCCTGCAAGCCCAGCCGCTCCCGGATGGCCTTCGCCAGGCCGGGATAGGTCATGGGGCTGCATTGGTTCAGAATCACACCCCGGATCCAGTTCTCGGGCTGATAGCGGAAAAAGCCCTGGATCACCGCCAGAATGGACTGGGCCGCTCCGGCGGCATTGACCACCAGCACCGCAGGGCTGGCCGTCAATACTGCCGTCTCGTAGCTGCTGGCCCGGCTGGAATCCAAAGCCAAGCCGTCATAGTAGCCCATAACCCCCTCCAGTACGCTGACATCACAGCCGGCAGCATTTTTCGCCAGCAGATACCGCAGCGTGTTCTCCGGAAAGAAAAAGCTGTCCAGGTTGGCGCTTTTGGCCCCGATGATCCGGCTGTGGAACATGGGGTCGATATAATCCGGGCCGCATTTGAAAGCGCCCACCTTCAGCCCCCGATCCGTCAGCGCCTGTAGCACCGCGCAGGTGACGGTGGTTTTTCCGCAGCCGCTATTGGTTCCCGCCAGCAGCACTCTGGGTACGTTCATCGGCCCATCTCCTTTCACAGCTTCTCCGTCACCGGAATGCCCCGTTCCCGGGCCAGGCGCAGCAGTTCTCCATTCAGCCGGTTTAAGCTGCCAACCGGGGTTCCCCCGTCCACCACATGGCGGCAGGACAGCAGCAGCGCCGCGGCCTCCTCAAAAGCCCGGCGAGGCATTTCCTCAAAGGCAGGCGCCGTAACCACATGCGCGCTCAACTCCCGGGCGATCTGGGTATCCACATCGTTTTCAAACAATATCCCCGTGGCAAAGGGAATCCGCTGCTTTTGCAGATGCCGGTAAACCGGCGCGCCGAAGCCAGCTCCCGCTATGACGAACACCTCCGGTTCTCCTTGAGGCCGGGACAGCTCCACGCTGCCAAACAGCGGATTGTACGCTCCGGTTTCCATATCATACAGCTTTTCCACGATGTGCTTTTCCACAATATCCTCCGGCTTTCCGTAGGCGTAAATGGTCTCTCCCTTGACGCACAGCAGGTAATCCGACACCTTCATGGCAAGGTCAATCTCATGCAAAGACAGCACCACCGTCGTCCCCTGTTCCCGGGCCATATCCCGCAGCACATCCAGCAGCTCGATTTTATGGCGGATGTCCAGATATGCCGTCGGCTCATCCAGAACGAGAAGCTCCGGCTCCTGGCAAATGGCCCGGGCCAGCAGAACCCGCTGCCGCTGGCCATCGGACAGGGTCGCAAAGGCCCTTAGGGCCAAATCCTGGGCGTGTACCCGCTCCATGGCCCTCCGGACGATTTCCTTGTCCTCCGGCGTCAGCTTTCCCATCAGATTGGTGTAAGGGTAGCGGCCCATAGCCACCACCTCGGCGCAGGTCATCAGTTCCGGGCGCACCCGGTCGGTAAGAACCACCGCCACAGACTTTGCCATCTGCTTGGCCGGCCAGGAGGCAAGATCGTTGCTGCCAACGGTCACGCTGCCCCGGATGAGTGCCAGCTGCCGGGTGATGGATTTTAAAATGGTGGACTTGCCCGCGCCGTTGGGGCCGATCAACGTCAAAATTTTCCCCTTCTCCAAGGATAAGCTGATATCCCGGATCAAGGCCTGGCCATTGTAGCCCACCGCCATATGCTCGGTTTTGAAAAACGCGTCCATATCAGTCTGCCTCCTGTCTGCGCCGCTTGACCATCATGTAGATCACCACCGGCGCGCCAAAGGCGGAGGTCACCGTGCTGATGGCCAGCTCCGTAGGCGCCAGCGCTGTCCGGGCGATCAAGTCACAAAACATGCAGAACACGCTGCCGCACAGGAAGGTCGCCGGGATCACCAAAGCGGGCCGGGAGGTTTTCAAAACCGTCCGTGTAATGTGGGGCACCGCGATGCCCACGAAGGAAATCGGCCCCGCCAAAGCCGTGACGCAGGCGGACAGGAGGCTGCTCAGCAGAATCAGCAGCACCCGGAAGGGCCGGATGGCAATCCCCAGGCTCTGGGCGTAGCCCTCTCCCAGGGCATACGCCCCGATGGGCTTGCTCATCAGCCAGACCAGCACCAGGCAGGGCGCGCACAGGGCGGACGCCATTTTGACGCTGTCCCAATCCGCGCCGGAAAACGTGCCCATGGACCAGCTTGTCAGATTCACAATGTCCTGCTCATCGGCAAAGGTGACGCAAAAATCCGTTACCGCGCTGCAAATATAGCCCACCATAATGCCGATCACCAGCAGCATGGACATATTCTTTACCTTCTGGGAGAACAGCAGCACGATGGAGGTAATCATCAGCGAACCGGCAAAGGCAGCGGCAATGAGCATTCCGGCGCCCGCCTGGCGCAGATGCTCCGCCAGGAAAATCACCGTCACCCCCACCACCATTTTCGCCCCGGAGGAAATGCCCAGCACGAAAGGCCCGGCAATGGGATTGCGGAAGAAGGTTTGCAGCAAAAGGCCGGATACGGACAGGGCGCCTCCCAGCACCGCCGCCAGCAGCACTCTGGGCAGCCGGATTCGAAAGAGAATCGTCCCCGCTGTGGAGCTGTCAAACTGCCGGTGAACCGCCCCGTTCCAGAGCATCCGCAGGATCTGGCCCACCGGAATCTCCACAGAGCCGGTATTCACGTTCAACACCAGGCACCACAGCAGCAGCGCCAGCAGCACCAGCAGTACCAGCGTAAACCGGGCCAAACTGCCAAACATATCGTCCGTCTTGTTCATCATTTCTGCCTTTCTATTTCAGCCGGTACAGAAAATCCAGTTCCAGACTGTCCGGCTCTCGGGTGGTGAACACCTGGTGGAATTCCTTTGTCATCTGCCCCAGCTGCAAAATTTCCTGATACATATTCTGGCTGGTGCACCACACGTCTCCAGTCTGTACCGCCTTGAACTGTTCCAGCAGCGGACACCGCTCCAGCAGCTGGGCTAAGCTCTCCACCTGGCCGCTGATGGCGCTGTTGTAGATGACCACATCCGCATCCTTCGCCGCGGCAAAGAAGGTCTCCATCTCCAGATTCACGGTGGAGGTGGATTTTTCCGGGTCTCCCAGGTCATGGAAAATATACTCGCCCCCGGCCAGCTCGATCATTTTGCTGACATAATCACCGCTTTTGCGCACAACCGCGCTGCCTGTGGAGCTGATGTAGAAAAACGCCACGGTTTTTCCCGTGGGTTCTCCTGCGGCGGCTTCCTCCATATATTTCACCTGCCGGTCAAACAGGGCCTGGGCCTTCTCCTCCTCGTTCAGCAAAGCACCGTAAAGCTTGATCCATTCCGTGCGGCCCAAAGGATGGCTTTCATGGCTGGCCTGGTCAATCAGCACCGGGATTCCCAGCTCTTCCAGCTTTTCCTTCACGCCGGAGGCATGGCCGATCATGGTGGATTCTACCGCCAAAGAACAATGTTCTTCCAAAATCCGCTCATAGTCCGGCTCGCTGTATTTCCCGGCGTAGAGCATACTGCCGTTTTCCATGGCCCTTCGGGCACTGTCAATGTACCAGCCCTCTGCCTTCGTGCCGGACAGGCGGATGGCATCCGCCCGTCCCAGGCCGTCGAACAGGCACATAGCCGCCGTGGCCGCCAGATAGATATTTTCAATGGGCTGGTACAATGGCACAATGTCCCCGGCGATGCCCTCCGGCAGCTTGCCGCCCTCCGGGATCACCAGAAAGCGGCTGCCGTCCGCCAGGGAAATCTGCTTATAGCCGCCTTGGTAGTAATCCACTTGAAATTCGTGGGCGTATTCCAGTTCCATGGTTTTTTCCGGCTGCCAGCCGTTACCAAGCCCCTCCCCCGGATTCCCGGCGGCGCAGCCGCTGAGCACCGTAGCGGCAATAAGGAGCCAGGCGGCCAGACGCTTCATGGTCATTCTCCTTCCGGACGCAGGGAAGCGCCGTCCAGATACAGCGTATAATCCACCAGATGGGGCTGGCTCATGGCCACGGTGGAGGCGCTGACCGCCATCTTCTGTCCCAGTACCACCGGGATTTGGAAGGTGGAATTCCCGCTTTCCTGGATGGGATCGTACTGAACGCCATCCACAAGCATGTATTCATAGTTGGGGCTGCTCCACACGATGGTGGCCAGGATGGTCTTTCCATCGGACACCAGCTGGGCAGGGGATTCCACCGTAGCCCGTCCGGATCCGCCCTCCAGGGCCACCGCGCAGGTGTAGCTGCCCTCCTGGGGCACCGGGTTCCGGACGCTGACCCTGTGGTCATACCAGACGCCCTTTTTGCCCAGAATGGCCAGGTCAAACTCCTGACCCACCGCCGCCACAGGCACGTCAAAACCATTGACCTCGTCGCTTAAGCCGTCACTGTAGGTCACCGTGTCCAAGGTATGCTCCAGCCAGACGGCTCCGTCCTGCTGGGCCTGCTCCGCGGTACCAACGAACAGATTGACGATATTGGTGGAAGCCAGGCTCACATGCAGCGTCATCTGGCCGTCACGGACGGTCAGTGTGCCCTTGCCGTCACAGGCTTCATTGGCGTGGAACATACTGCTGTCTGTCTCAAAGTCCGCCAGGTACACCCCGTCCGCCAGGGCGATCCCCGCCGCCTGCTCCGTCAGCTCCGGTTCCGTAGCCGGTGTGGTTTCCTCGGTTGCCAGTGTGGTTTCCACCATCGCCGCCGTGGTTTCCGGCGCAGCGTTCTGGCCGGCTCCGCAGCCGGTCAGCAGCAGAAGCCCCAGCAGCAGCCAAATCCCATTTTTGAATCTTTTCATGTTCCGTCCCTCCTAATTTTGATGCCGAAGTGCCCGGAGGCCTGCGCCCCCGGGCAAACGGGTTATTCTTCTTATCCTTCGTTCAGCGCTGTCTGGGTGTGGGCCACATAGAGCGCCTGCACGGCCTCGATGCTGCCCAAGCCGGAAATCTGGGTATCAATCTTGTCGAAGCACCCGGCTGCCGCAAACATGCTCTTCCAGGAGTCCTCCTCGTCTCCGGCCATGTCGTTGTTGGCATGGTCACCGGCGACCACCATCAGCGGCCGCAGCACCACATTCTTGTAGCCCGCCGCCTTCACCGCCTCGATAACGGCCTCGCAGGAGGTTTCCTCCGGCTCGCCCTCCACCGTGCCGACAAACACATTGTCATAGCCCAGCTGATGCATCTGGGTCTGCATCTGGCTGTAGGTCACCTTTGCCACATGGGCGGTGCCGTGGCCCATCAGCACGAAGGCGGTTCCCTCTGCCGCTGCGGCTGCCGCATCCGCGAAGCCGCCGTCCGCCGCGGTATCCGCTACGACCGCCTTGGCCACAGCCTCCTTGTCCGCGTTGATCACCGTAGCATCACTGCCCACCTCGCCCAGAAGCGGTTCGGCTACCAAAACGGACTCAAACTTGTCCGCCACCGCCTCGATGGCGTCCATCATTTCGTCATACTCCGCGCCGTGCATCAGATGGGTAGGCTGCACCACCAGCTGCTTGACGCCGTTGGCGATGGCGCGCTCCAGCGCCTGCTCCATGTTGTCAATAACCTCGCCATCCCGGGCCTGGATATGATTGATGATGATCTGGGCGGTAAAGGCCCGGCGCACAGACCAATCCGGGAACGCCTCTTGAATGGCGTCCTCAATGCTCTTGATATCCGCTACCCGGCTGTCATTGAACGAGGTGCCAAAGCTGACCACCAGGATCTCCTTTTCGCCGATCCCATCGGCGTTTCGGGGATCGTCCAGGGAAGCATCCCCGGTATCCCGGCCAAAATAATCCGGATCGGCGTTCTCGCCCTCCACCAGTTCCTTCTGCTCGTCTGTCAAAGCGTCCCATGCCTCCTTTGCAGCTTGACACTGCGCATCGGTATCATCGGTTCTCTGTTGCACATAGATGGCATCAATCAGCGCCGCCACGGCATCCGCCGCAGCCTGGTCGTCCACGACAGTCTCCGTAGCCGGGACGGTCGCCGGGGCAGTCTCCGCCTTGGGTGCCGCCGTGGTTTCCGTTTTGGCAGCCGTTCCGCCGCAGGCGCTCAGCAGCATGACCGCAACCAGCAAAAGGGCGATCATTCCGTTCACTTGTTTCATACAGTAATATTCCTCCTTGCGTATCCTTCGCAAAACATAACAATTTCATTTTATTTTCATGCCATTTCGGGCGGTACCAGCCGTCAATCCGCATAAAAACCAAGAAGGGGAGAATTCCCGGATACCGCCGGTCTGTCAGCGCCGGTATCCGGGTATTCCGTTTTCCATCGGAAAGCCGCCGCATTTCCGGTGGACATACCGCGGCACATGGGCAATCCGCCGCAGCCTTCGGGCCGCAAGAGGGAACGGCCCGGTATGCAAAAACGACCGAAGCAGCCCCTTTCGGGATCCGCTCCGGCCGTTTTTCCGTCAGCAAAACACGCCCGCCTGTTCCAACGCTCGAAAACAGGCAGTCAGCACACATTTCAGCAGGTCTCCTGACTTACGCATCCACAGCCGCCGCACTACCTTCTCAAGATTGCTCCCAATGGCCGACTTTCGTCATGTGCGGGGCCTCCACGCATACAGTGGCGGCACCGTTCCGGATTCTAACCGGATTCACTATTCTCCGCGGAACCCCGTAGGAATTCCAGCGGCACTGAAACGCTTTTCAATTGCCCTTATGATACTCCTGTTTTTGGGTTTTGTCAAGAGGCTTTCCGCCCATTGCGTCCGCGCCGTATGTGTCAAGTAAATATTGGCAATCTCCCTTTTCAAAAACCAAGTGAAAAAA
>CAMEWZ010000007.1 GCA_945946745.1 uncultured Clostridia bacterium
TCCCGGACAACGCGGTGGAATACTTCATTTCCTACTACGATTACTACCAGCCGGAGGCCTATATTGCCCACACCGACACCTATATCGAGAAGGACGCCTCTGTCAACGAGGAGATCGACCGGCTGCGCCACAGTGCCACCTCGGCCTTGTTTGAGCGGCGGGACGTGATCGTGGTCAGTTCAGTCAGCTGCCTGTACGGCCTGGGCGACCCTATTGATTATAAGAGCATGGTGATCTCTCTGCGGGTGGGCCAGGAATATCCCCTGGACAGCATCCTAAGAAAGCTGACGGAAATCCGCTATGAGCGCAATGATCTGGACTTCTCCCGAAACAAATTCCGCCTTCGGGGGGATACCCTGGAAATCTACCCCGCCTACTGGTCTGGACGGGCCATCCGGGTGGAGTTTTTCGGGGACGAGGTGGACCGGATCAGCGAGATTAACGCTGTGTCCGGCATCGCCGAGCGGTATGTGGATCATGTGGCGATTTACCCCGCCAGCCACTATGTGGCCTCCAAGGAAAAGCTTCAGCGGGCCATGCTGGAGATCCAGCGGGAGTGCGACGAGCAGGTGGCCTTCTTCCGGGCCCATGATAAGCTGATCGAAGCCCAGCGCATTGCTCAGCGGACGGCCTATGACCTGGAAATGCTGACGGAGATCGGCTTCTGCAACGGCATTGAGAACTATTCCCGGGTGATCCAGGGCCGGGCACCCGGCACCCCGCCTACCACGCTGCTGGACTATTTCCCCGAGGATTTCCTAATGTTCATTGACGAAAGCCATGTGACCCTGCCCCAGTGCCGGGCCATGTACGCCGGAGACCGGAGCCGGAAGGACGCCTTGGTGAACTATGGCTTCCGCCTGCCCTCGGCCTATGACAACCGCCCACTGAATTTTACGGAATTCGACCAGAAGATCAACCAGGTGATTTACGTCTCCGCCACGCCCGGGGAATACGAGCGCACTCGCTCCGGCCAGATTGTGGAGCAGGTGATCCGGCCCACAGGCCTGCTGGATCCGGAGGTGGAGGTGCGGCCCATTGACGGCCAGATCGACGATCTGATTGGAGAGATCAATGCCCGCTCCGCCAGAAACGAGCGGGTGCTGGTGACCACCCTGACCAAGAAAATGGCAGAGGATCTGACGGTGTACCTGCAAAAGGCAGGCATCAAGGTGCGCTACATGCACTCGGACATCGGAGCCATGGAGCGGATGGAGATCATCCGGGATTTGCGGATGGCGAAATTTGATGTGCTGGTGGGCATCAATCTGCTGCGGGAGGGCCTGGACTTGCCGGAGGTCAGCCTGGTGGCGATTCTGGACGCGGACAAGGAGGGCTTCCTCCGCTCCGAAACCAGCTTGATCCAGACCATCGGCCGTGCCGCCCGAAACGCGGACGGCAAGGTCATTATGTATGCCGACACGGTGACGCCCTCCATGCGGGCGGCCATGGACGAGACCGCCCGCCGCCGGGAAATCCAGGACGCCTATAACCAGGCCCACGGCATTGTTCCCAAAACCGTCATCAAGTCCGTCCGGGATCTGATCGAAATTTCCTCTCCCACCGCCGAGCGCAAGGGCCGCACCGGCGTGAAGATGACCAAGGCGGAGAAGGAAAAGGAGATCGCCCGCCTGGAAAAGCAGATGAAGGAAGCCGCCCGGATGATGGAATACGAATACGCCGCCGTACTGCGGGATCAAATCATCGAGCTGCGGGGAAATGGATAAAGCAAACTGGCGTACCGCTTCTGCGGTACGCCAGAATTCGTGCGCGAAAAGGCCTGCCCTTGTGGGCAGGCCTTTGGGTGTGGGAGGTGAGAATTACACGCCGGAGTAAGCAGCGAAGCCAGCGTCCACGGGCAGCACCACGCCGGTAATGGCGGAAGCGGCCTTGTCGTCGCACAGGAATAGGGTGGCGCCGATCAGCTCGTCCGCATCCACGAAACGGCCGGTGGGAGTGCCAGCCAGGATCTTGGCGGAACGGGCAGTGGGGGTGCCGTCCTCATTGAACAGCAGGGACTTGTTCTGGGCAGAGACCAGGAAGCCGGGAGCAATGGCGTTGCAGCGAATGCCGGTGCCGGCAAAGTGGGTGGCCAGCCACTGGGTGAAGTTGGAGATGGCAGCCTTGGCGCCGGAGTAGGCGGGGATCTTGGTCAGAGGGGTATAGGCGTTCATGGAGGAGATGTTCAGAATGACGCCGTGCTTCTTGGCGACCATGTCCTTGGCGAAGGCCTGGGTGGGCAGCAGGGTGCCCTGGAAGTTCAGCTTGAACACGAAGTCCACGCCGCTGGGCTGCAGGTCGAAGAAGGTCTTGCAGCCTTCCCAAGCCTCGTGCTGGTACTCGTTGTCGGTGGTGGCACGGGGGTTGTTGCCGCCGGCGCCGTTGACCAGGATATCGCAGGGGCCCAGATCCTTCAGAACCGCCTGGTGAACCTCTTCCAGAGCCTCGGGCTCCAGAACGTTGGCCTTGTAGCCCTCACAGATGTAGCCCTCAGCCTTCAGCTCGTCAGCCAGCTTCTTGACGGCATCCTCGTTCAGATCCAGAGCAGCGACCTTGGCGCCGGACTGGGCGAAAGCACGGGCCATCGCGCCGCAGATCAGACCGCCAGCGCCGGTGACGACGACAACCTTGCCGGTATAATCAATGTTCAGGGGAAGATTAGCCATTTTGAATTACCTCCAAAAATTAGTATACAGCGGAACCGGCAAAACCGGTTCCATGCATTTTGACAAATATATTATAGTCCATTTGATTTCCATGCGCAATAGCGAATTGACGTTTCCTTAAGGATTTGTATAATCTGTCATACTATGTCCAGTATTTTTTGTATAAAATATATATACATCCATCTATTTTTTGTAGAAATCAAATTTTTATTATAAGCCTTTTTTTAAACTTTTATACATGTTGACAAACTATTCAGCATAGGCTATAATCAATACAACCAAATAGAAAGAGAAAATTCTCGATTCTGTTGGCGAAATTTACGAAACGAGGTTGATATTGATGTGTAAAAAATTATAAGTATTGTCCTTTCTGTCATGCTTCTTCTCTCTTTGTCTTCACCAGCTTCTGCCACGGAGGTTAAGACTGTATACGATCTGGAAAAATATATGGCTCTGACCGAGCAAGGTACAATCTCTTTTGATTCTGATAAGGCACTGAAGGATGGCTTTCCAACCGAAATGGTTTCCAAGCATTCAGAAAGAATAGCCGCAATGAACCAATTAGTAGTTGATGGTATTACAACAATTGATGAAACTTATACAGCACGAATTTACTTAACGAAGACGCGCAGTGAAGATAGAAGTTATATTGACACCTCTGCATGGGGTGTTACCAGAATTTATCTTAATGCCCAAGATACGCAAACGTTAATTAATTATATGAACACAACTGGAAAAGTCATAACCGTGGCTGGACTAGCTTCATTTCTTAAAAAACAATTAGGCGGGGTTGCTGGAAGTGTGGCAACTCTTACAGGTGTTGCAACACTAATATATCAAACGCAAGTTGAAACAGCAGCAAAAAACGGAACTGGCATTATCATAGCCGTTCATGACGATGGCACAACCGCAACACCTTTTGTTGTCATTACCCCGCAATAGACAGGTGGAACACAACATGCGAAAGAAAATAATTACTGTTTTGGGAGATATTGGAATCCTGGTGGCATTTATCAGTGTGTTTGTGCAAAATCAAGGGGCTTCCTATTGGGTGGTGTTGCGGGCATGCGGTTTTTTGCTTGCGCTAATTCGGATATTTTATGACTTATACAAGGAATACAAGTAAGCTTAGCAGATCGACTATTTCACATACGTCAAACACAAAGAGGAGCGGGCAGACCCGCTCCTCTTTGTGTGATTGCGTTACATGGTGGTCTTCTTGCCTTCCAGCTTGTCCAGCATATCCCACACGCCCAGCATGTACATGATGCCCAGAGCACGGTCATACAGGCCATAGCCGGGACGGCAGTTGCCGGGGCCCTCGCCCCACAGGTGACGGCCGTGGTCGGGACGGATGTAGCCCTCGAAGCCGCAGTCGTGGTAGGCCTTCAGGATGTCCAGAATGCCGGTGTCGCCGTCGCAGTCCCGGTGGGAGGCTTCGGAGAAGTCGCCGTTGGGGAAGTGCTTGACGTTGCGGATGTGGGCGAAAGCGATCCGGTCGCAATGCTTGCGGACGATATCGGCCACGTTGTTGTTGGGATCGGCGTTCAAAGAGCCAGAGCACAGGGTCAGACAGTTGTAGGGGTTGTCCACCATCTTTAGGAACCGGTCGATGTTCTCGCCGTTGGTCAGCAGACGGGGCAGGCCGAAGATATCCCATGGGGGATCGTCCATGTGGATAGCCATCTTGATGCCGGTCTCCTCACAGGTGGGCATCAGAGCCTCCAGGAAGTACTTGAGGTTGGCCCACAGCTTTTCGTGATCCACACCGGCATAGTCCTTGAACAGCTGATCCAGCTTGGCCATACGCTCGGGCTCCCAGCCGGGGAAGGACATGTTGTACTTCTCGGTGAAGTCCATGATGTACTTGGCCATGGCGTTGTAGTCGTCCTGGATCATGTTCTTCTCGTAGAACAGGGCGGTGGAGCCGTCGCCCACCTCGTGGAACAGGTTGGAGCGTGTCCAGTCGAAGATGGGCATGAAGTTGTAGCAGATGACCTTCACGCCGAACTTGCTCAGATTGCGCATGGTGGTCTTGTAGTTCTCGATGTACATGTCCCGGGTGGGCTTGCCGATCTTGATGTCGTCATGCACATTCACGGACTCCACAACGTCCATGTTGAAGCCGTAAGGCTCCAGCTGTTTCTGAACTTCGGCGATTTCATCGACCTCCCAAACTTCGCCGGGCATCTTGTGGTGCAGGGCCCAAACGATGGTCGTCACGCCGGGGATCTGCTTGATATCGGAAAGGGTGATGTTGTCATTGCCCTCGCCATACCAACGGAAACCCATTTGCATTGGCATACGTCAATTCCTCCATAATTTCAATTTCGCGCCGTTCCCCGGCAGCGCCGGGAGAAACAAGTTTTGGCTGTTACCATTATAACACAAGCGTTGGCATTCTGACAATGAAGTGTTTTTAAAAAAGTTCCACAAAAAAGAAACCGAATTTTTGTAAGAAAAACAGAAATTTTGGATCATGCCGCCGCTGTTTTTGGTATGGGACAGCCGGTTTTGGGCAAGCTATGTAGCGGAGGGATGGAAATGACGGAAAAACAGTATGGCAAGCTGGTCAGCGAGCATGGGCCGAAGTCTCCTGTGGGAAAGGACTGTCTGAACGCCTTCTGGATCGGCGGGCTGATCTGTACCCTTGGTCAGGTATGTATGAACTGCTACACCAACCTGGGACTGGACAAGGAGGCGGCGGGAACTGCCACGTCGATCAGTCTGGTGGCCTTGTCCGCGCTGCTGACAGGCCTGAGCCTGTATGACAACCTTGCCAAAGTGGGAGGAGCCGGTACGCTGGTGCCCATCACCGGCTTTGCCAACGCCATCGCCGCCCCGGCAGTGGAATTCAAAACCGAGGGCTTCATCCTGGGGGTAGGCGCGAAAATGTTCACCATCGCCGGGCCGGTCATTGTGTACGGCCTGTCCGCCAGTGTGGTCTATGGATTTATCTACTGGCTTTGGATGCTGCTTACCTGAAAACGCAGACGGGAATACTGGCATCTTTCTGCCTGCCACACAAGATCATGATACCGGACGGGTCTGCCACACCGTTCGGTATCTTTTCTCATTTTGGAGTTGGTCACAGAATTCCCCATCCCTTGCGGAACGGTGGCTGCCGTCTCCCATTCGCTCTTTCCATGTCGTCCTCACAGGTTCCTTTAGGAAAAGTCTCCAAATCTCCTATACACATTTTATTCAATATTCCGTCTTGGAAAATTTTCTTCCTTGTGCTACCATAGACTTAAGTTAATTCGGTATCCGAATTTATAATTTCGGTTTCTGAAATAGCATCCAGATGGAGGATGTGAAATAGCAAATGAAAGAAATGAAAAAACTCGGTCTGAAGGAGACAAAAATCGGCAATCAGCTGCTCATTCTGCAGACGATCTTCAGTGGAAACGGCTTTTCCCGAGTGGAGCTGGCAGAAAAAACCCGTCTTTCGCCCAGTACGGTTACCAGCCTGACGGCAGATTTGCTGAAACGCGGCATTATTGAGGAAAGCGGGACAAAGGTCGTCACCGCCGGCCGCGCCCGCACCGAGCTGGCTGTCAGCAATTCCCTGGGATATCTGGTGGTGCTGGAGGTCTCTCATAGCTGCATCTATATCACGTTGCTGAATATGCGGCTGGAAATAATGTCCTCCAGACAGGTCAAGGGCAAATTCGTAGATGGCAACAGCGTGTTCGCCGCAGTGGCACAGGAAATATCCGATACGGACGGCACTCAGCCGCTGGCGGGAATCGGTATTCTGTTTCAGGAGGATGTGCGGGAAAACAGCTTCCATGTGATGTACTCCACGGGCTATGCCGCAGCCAACATCTCCCTTAAGGATGCCTTTAAGACCCAGTTCCGCGTTCCGGTTCTGGAAGAATCTGTATCCGCCTTCACCGTCACGGATGTCATTCGGGAGGTCGGACTGGAGGATCGGAACGTTGCTCACATTCATCTTGGTCGGCAGATTCGGGCTGTCCTGCAAATCGACGGCAGCACCGTGGTGCTGAAGGATCATTTCGTGGAGGATTTTTCCTCCATGCTCCCGGAGCTGGAACAGGGCAGCGGAATGTCCCTGTCTCTCCAGCTGGCGCTTCTGCT
Source organism: uncultured Clostridia bacterium (assembly GCA_945946745.1). Lineage (GTDB taxonomy): Bacteria > Bacillota > Clostridia > Oscillospirales > Oscillospiraceae > Faecousia. The sequence goes on from CAMEWZ010000007.1 coordinate 6,768, forward strand.
AAACGTTCTTTACGCCATGTTCCATCTGGATACCGTTCTGATTGCCAAGAAGCACCCTCTGCCTGATGGGTTTCTGGAGGAGCTGCGCGGCGGCATCAGCCCCCGCTTTACCCAAGGTAAAATGCCCGACATCGTTCTGGTGCCGGAGGGCAGCCGGGAGCGGACCGCCGTCGGATTTGCCGCCCGTATACGGGTAAAATGTATCCGCAGTCGTCTGGAAGGAACCGTCTGAGAATGGGAGGACTCTATGAATTTTAGGCAGATGATCGAAAGTAACCCCTTCTCGCTGGTGGTGAGCCTGCCGGCCAACGACCTGGAATTTGCCCGGGCAGCGCTGGATGGAGGCGCGCAGGCGATTAAAGTGCACTGCAATGTCTGGCACCGGGCCAGTTCCCGTACCTTCGGCACCTATGCCGAAAACCGGGACTTCCTGCGCCGTCTGATCGAGCTTTGCGGGGAAGTACCCGTAGGGCTCGTCCCCGGTGGCCCAGAGGCATTTATCACGCCCGAGGAACGGATGGAGTTGGAGCAGATGGGTCTGAGCTTCTTCAGCGCCTATGGTCGGTATCTTCCCTGTCATATGCTGGACAGCACCCGCTTGACAAAGATGGTTGCCATTGATTCCGAATATACCACGCAAACCCTGGATGCTGTCCGGGATTCTGATATTGATGTTCTGGAATGCTCCATCCAGCCGGGTGAGAATTACGGAACTGCCCTGTGCTATGACGATCTTCTGCGCTTTCACAGCATCGCCGTGGAAACCCGGAAGCCTTGCCTAATCCCCACCCAGCGAAATATACTGCCCTCGGAAGTCCGGCATTTGTACCACGCCGGCTGTAAAGCCATCATGATTGGCGCCATCGTCATGGGCAGCAACCCTGACCCCAGCCAGGTACAATCGGTATCCGCCGCTTTCCGCAAAGCTGTGGATGCTCTTCCCTCGTCGCATCCGTGAAAACGGCTGTAAATAAACCGGGCGAAAGCCCACAATCAAAGAAGGAGTAGATACTATGTTGCAAGGTACCCTGATTATCGTTGCCTTTGTCATCATTGCGGCACTTATGATGACAAAGAAAATCCCCACGCTGCTGGCGCTTCCGCTGATGGCAGTGGTGATCTGCATCATCGCGGGCGTTCCGGCTGTCGGCGTGGACGCGGACGGAAAGGCCATCGGCTGGCTGCAAACCGTGTTTGAGGCCGGTACTGTCCGGATGGGCAGCGCCATTATGGCCGTCATCTTCGGCGCCTGGCTGGGCCAGATCATGAACAAGACCGGCATCACTGAAAACATCATCAAGAAAAGCGCTGAACTGGGCGGCGACCGTCCTCTGGTCGTGACCCTGATCATGGTCATCGCTGTGGCCCTGCTGTTCACCACCCTGAACGGCCTCGGCTCCATCATCATGGTCGGCAGCATCGTGCTTCCCATTCTGGTATCCGTGGGTGTGCCCGCTATCAGCGCCGCCTGCATTTTCCTAATGGCCTTCAGCGTCGGCCTGACCTTCAACATCGCCAACTGGAAGAGCTTCTCCAACATCTTCGGCCTGGAGATGGAGCAGATCAAGAGCTTCGAGGTTTATATGCTCATCGCCACCCTGATCGCTACTGTGGTCCTGATCGTTGTGGAGTTCAAGAAGAACGGCATCAAGTTTGGCTTCTCCGCTCCCACCGGCGACGTAGAGGAGTCCCGTCAGCTCAAGGGCATCACCGGTACCCTGGCCATGGTTTCTCCTCTGATCCCCATTGTTCTGGTGGCTTTCTTGAAAGTTCCCGTCTGCCCCGCTTTCGTCGTCGGTATCATCTGGGCGCTGCTGTTTACCTCCAAGTCCTTTAAGAAGGCCATGAATATGCTGACCAAGAGCTGCTACGACGGCATCACCGACGCTGGCCCCGCCATCATTCTGATGGTCGGCATCGGCATTCTGTATCTGGCTGTGACGAACCCCATCGTCAAGGAAGTCCTCAATCCCTTCCTGCTGAAGGTCGTTCCCAGCGGCAGATTCGGTTACATCCTGTTCTTCGCCCTGCTGGCTCCCCTGTCCCTGTACCGCGGCCCCATGAACCTGTTCGGTCTCGGCTCCGGCATTGCCGCGCTGGTCATCGGTCTGGGCACCCTCAGCCCCATGGCTGTCATGGGAGCGTTCCTGGCTGCCGAGCGTATCCAGGGCTGTGGCGACCCCACCAACACTCAGAACGTCTGGACTGCCAACTTCGCCGAGGTGGATGTGAACCAGATCACCCGCAAGCTGCTGCCCTACCTGTGGACACTGGCTGTGGTTGGCGTGGTCATCAGCGCTTTCCTGTACTTCTGATAAAAACGAACCCGTGGTGCACCGGTTTTCCGGTGCACCAACTTCGGAAGTGGGCTGATGATGACAGACTCTGCCCTTATCCGCGCGTTCCCGAAAATACACTACAAAAGGAGAAAACACAATGAAAGTCCGAATCGGTATTGACGTAGGCGGCACCTTCACGGATGCTGTTGCCATCGACAACGATACTTACGAGCTGATCGGAACCGTGAAGGTTCCCACCACCCATTCCGCGAAGGAAGGCGTCGCGGCAGGTATTGTGCAGGTGTTGCACCGGGTAATGCAGGAGCACAACATCGCCCCGGAGGATGTGGTGTTCATCGCCCACGGCACAACTCAGGCTACCAATGCGCTGCTGGAGGGCGACGTTGCCAATGTGGGCATCGTCACCATCGGCTCCGGCCTACAGGGAGCCAAGAGCAAGTCTGACACGACCATGGGCCAAATCGAGCTGGCCGCCGGAAAGTTTCTGCCCAGTGAAAACGAGTACGCGGATGCTTCAGGAGATGTGGACGCCGCCATTCGGGCTGCAGTGGAAAACTTGAAAGCTCAGGGCGCCAGCTCCTTTGTTGCCGCGGAAGCTTTCAGCGTGGATGACCCCGCCAATGAAAACCTGGCGGTGAGCATTTGCGCCGAAGAAAAGCTCCCCGCCACCGCCACCAACGACATCTCTAAGCTCTACGGCCTACGCATCCGTACCCGGACCGCTGTGATCAACGCCTCCATCATGCCGAAAATGCTGGAAGCCGCTACCATGACCGATGACAGTATCAAGGCCGCCGGCATCACCAGCCCCCTGATGGTTATGCGCTGCGACGGCGGCGTGATGACCGTGGACGAAGTACGCAGCCGTCCCATTCTGACCATTCTGTCCGGCCCTGCCGCCGGTGTCGCAGGCGCGCTGATGTACGAAAAGCTGACAGACGGCATTTTCTTTGAGGTCGGCGGAACCTCTACGGACATTTCCTGCGTCAAGGATGGCAAGGTCATGATCCAGTACGCCGAGGTTGGCGGACACAAGACCTACCTGAATTCTTTGGATGTGCGTACCGTGGGCATCGGCGGCGGCTCCATGGTGCAGATCAAGGACGGCAAGGCCGTTTCCACCGGCCCCAGAAGCGCCCACATCGCCGCGCTGGATTATGAAGTCTATACCGACCCTGCCTTGATTGTCGAGCCGAAGCTGGTGGCTGTCCGGCCCATGGCCACCGACCCGGAGTACGCCTGCATCGAGTGCGCCAACGGTGTTCGGATGGCGCTGACCATGTCCGGCGCTGCCAACATTGCAGGATACGTCAAGGACGGGGACTATGCCTACGGCTGCCGGGAAGCGGCGATGAAGGCATGGAAGCCTCTGGCGGACAACATGGGCTGCACCGTAGAGGAAGCTGCCCGCAAGGTGCTGGCCTTCGCAGCGGAGAAGAACGGCAAGGTGGCCACTCAGCTGATGAAAGACTACAAAATGGATCCCCGTACCACCTGCTTTGTGGGCGGCGGCGGCGGTGCCTCCACGGTGGTGCCTCATCTGGCGGAAACCATGGGGCAGAAATGCCGCATTGCCCGCAATGCCCCTGTTATTTCCACCATCGGCGTAGCGCTGGCTATGGTTCGGGATATGGTGGAGCGTTCCATCACCAATCCCACCGACGAAGACATCATCAGTGTCCGACGGGAAGCGGAGCAGAAGGCTATCCGCAACGGTGCGGCTCCCGGCACCGTGGAAGTAACGGTGGAAATTGACACCCAGCGTCATGTGGTGCGGGCCATCGCCGTGGGCACCACGGAACTGCGCAGCAAGGATTTGACAAAAAAGCTGCTGACCAAGGAAGAAATTCTGAAAATTACCGCTGAAAACCTGTCCGTGGATGCCTCCCAGTTGCGTATCGCGGCGCAGAACGGCTTTGTCTATGCCGTAACCACGGATCATGTTGAGAAGAAACTCTTTGGTCTGCTCAAAAAGGTCACCCATCCCCTGCGTCTGATCGACGAGGAAGGTGTCATCCGCCTGCAGAAAAACAATGCCATGATCCGCCAGTCCAGTATCGCGGACTGGAAGAAGGACACTGCCCATCTGCTGGATGAGCTGACGGAATACAACGATGGCGGCACGAATCTGCCAAACTTCTACATCGTGCTGAACAAAAAGGTCATCGATCTTTCCGGCATGAGCGCCGCGGATCAGATTTACTCTCTGGCTGAGGTGGAGCTGGCTGGCTACGAAGCGCAGATGCCCCTGATTCTGGCGGCTACCAACCGTACCGATACCTAAGGAGGGTTATCCATGCCAGACTATACGCTTCCCTTCCCCGGGCGGGAGCTGGCGGAGCAGGAGCTGTCCTATGACCCCTGCTATGCCAAAATCCCCCCGGAGGATCGCCCCGGAATTGTAGACACTGCCTGGGAGAAGGGTGAAGCTGCCGCCAGAAGGGTTTTCAAGGAATCTGGTGGGGAGCGGGATTTCTTGCAGATTGCGGAAAAAAGCGGCTTGAAAATCTGTATGCAGGATGTGGATTATGTCGTAGGCAGGCAACGGTATTTCAGTGACTACCTGTCTGGGAAAAATGAGATCAATCTCTATCTCAAATCCATCGCTCTCTGGGCTGAACAAAACCACATGCCTATCCGCGATGCTCAGAATGTGATTCTCAGCCACGAATACTTTCACGTTCTGGAATGCACGAAAATTGGGCTAACCAGCCGGGAGTATCAGGTGCCCATGCTGCATATCGGCGCCCTGAAAATCGGCAGCACCGGGATACGCGCTCTGTCCGAAATAGGCGCCCACGCCTTTGCCCGAACCTACTATGAGCTGATACAACAGGAGGAAAACGGTGATGAAAGAACTACAGTATGATGTGGTGGTGATCGGTGGCGGCCCTGCCGGTACCGTAGCCGCCATTGCCAGTGCACGTTGCGGCGCCAGCACGCTTTTGGTGGAGCAGAACGGCTATCTGGGCGGGGCCCTCACCGCCTGCGGCACCGCCCCCCAGATGACCTATCACGCAGGAGACGTGCAGGTTGTCCGGGGTATCCCTCAGGAAATGGTGGAAGAAATGATGCGCCGGGGCTTCTCCACAGGGCATATTCCAGACGCGGTGGGCTTCTGCTCCTCCACTACGGCCTTTGACCCGGAGGGTATGAAGCTCGTCTGGGAGGATATGTGTCTTGCCTCCGGCGTGACGCTGATGTATCACACGGTGTTCACCCAGTGCGAGATGGAGGGTGATCGGATCGCCGCCGTGGTGGTCTTTACCAAAGGCGGCTATTACCGAATCAGAGCCACCACTTTTGTGGATGCTTCCGCCGATGCGGACGTGGCCTCCAGCGCCGGTGTGACCAGTTGCTATGGTCGGGAATCCGACCATCTGGCACAACCTATGACCATGAATTTCCATGTTTACGGCGTAGACCGGGAAAAGGTCTGCGACTATGTTCTGGAAAACCTGAACGATATGTTCCACCTGACCCCCCGGAATCTGCGGGAGTTGAAGCACTACGATATTTCCGGCGCATTCAGTAAAATTCAGGCTGCCAAGGACGCCGGAGAATTCCACATCGACCGGGATACGGTTCTGTGCTTTGAGACCAACACCGAAGGTGAGTACTGCGTCAACATGACCCGGGTCTCCATGCTCAACGCGCTGGATCCCTTCGATTTGACCAAAGCAGAAATCGAGGGCAGAAAGCAGGTGCAGGAGGTGCTTCATTTCCTGCGCAAGTACATTCCGGGCTTTGAGAACTGTCATTTGGCCTTCTCCGGCCCCAACATCGGTATTCGGGAGAGCCGGAAGGTGGACGGCATCTACAAGCTGACGGAGGATGATCTGGTGTCCAACGTTATGTTCCCGGATGCCATCGCCATGGGTGGGTATCCCATAGACGTCCACTCCCCTGACGGTGGCAATACCGTGCACCGGTTCCTAAAGCCGGGCAGCTGGTACTCCATTCCCTATCGCAGTCTGATTGTCCCGAAGCCCGACAATCTGCTGGTCTCCGGACGATGCCTCAGCGCCACCCATGTTGCCTGCTCCGCCATCCGTGTGACTCCCGTGCTGATGGGCATTGCCCAGGCCGCTGGTACCGCCGCCGCCCTGACCGTGCGCACCGGAACAGATGCCAACGTACTGGATACGGACCTTCTCCGCGCAACACTTAAAGAAAACGGCGTATTCTTGGAAGAATACCCTAATACTGTTATGAAATGACTTTTATCAAGCGGGGAAATACCTGTCAAAAGGCATAAATATTCCAAGGACATCTGGAAAGGGCCAAGACAACAGAAAACTGGCATTGGCCACTTCGCTATACGCAGCTTGAGTACCGCAGGTCAATGGTCCGCCTGGAGCTCTACTGTCTAATTTACCGGTTCAGAATGTCCGCAAATTCTTCACCGGAGATGGTTTCTTTCTGGTAGAGGTATTCGGACAGCCCCACCAGCTTTTCCCGGTTTTCTGTCAGAATCTGCAGTGCTTTGTCGTGCTGTTTCTTCACCAGCGCGATGACCTGACGCAGCCGCGATCTGGTTTTCCCCGGAACAGGTAAGAGAAGCGTCTCCTCCTGAATACTGCCTACAGAAAGGCTATTTGTGATATCGGCAAAAAGACGGAACCCGGTTGTGGGTTCCGTCCTTTTTTATCGGTCTGTACCGTTGTAGGTGTGGTGTGCATCCGCTATCCCCGCCTTATTTATGCTATACAAGCAATCTTAGGAGGAATACGAAAAGAAGGCTATCATTGTCAGATTCATTGCCGGCCGAAGGATTACCAAAAAGATATCAAACCACGCAGTTAATATACAATTCTGAAATAATCCAGATACGCCTTAAAGTGGTCTTGGGCAGTAAGGCAAGTGTCCATCAGAAAGCCCTTCTCCCGATCCCACTCTTTCAGGCCACGGTAGTAGGACAGTTTCAGATCATCTTCGATAATGAACGGCACGATGTTGTATTTCAGACACTCCTTAAACAGGATCAGCCTGCCCACACGGCCATTTCCATCCTGGAAGGGATGTATCCGTTCAAAGGCCACATGGAACGCTACAATATCCTCAAACGTCTTAGCAGGCAATGCGTTGTAGTTTCGCAGCAGTTCCCGCATTTTGCCCGCCACTTCTTCGGGCAGTGCTGTATCGGAACCTCCCACCTCATTGGGCAATTGCTTGTATTCTCCTACCGCAAACCAGTCCTTGCGGCTGTCGCTGGTGCCGGTTTTTAGTACAGAATGCAGTTCCTTGATGAATTTTTCTGTCAGTGCGTTGCCCGCCTGATCGATCACCATATCAATGCAGCGGAAGTGGTTGGCAGTTTCGATCACATCATCCACATTCACCGCTTCATTTTCAAAACCAATGGTATTCGTCTCAAAGATATAGCGGGTCTGATCGTGGGTCAGTCGGTTGCCCTCCATATGGTTGGAGTTGTAGGTCAGGTCGATCTGCACCTTGTGGTAGATGCCGCCGGTCATCTTTGCAGCTTTCTGCTCCCGCAGGATCTCCAGTAGAGAAGGATTGTTTTTTTTCCTGTTGGTGCGTTCCGGCTTTTTTGCGTCTTCCGGGATGTACCAGGTTTTGCCGATAAGTTTAACACCCACAATCCGGCCCTGGGCACAGTAATTCCGCACACTTCGTTCAGAAATCCCCCACTTTTTCGCTATTTTCCCAACAGACAAGTATTCCATAATTACCTCCAGGCATTTTTTCTTGCCTGTATTATACCACGCTATCGGCAAAATATCAACGAATATACGTCTGGTATTTCACATTATTTTGCCGATGCAGGGCTATATTTTGCAAAATTGGCTGTTTCCCCTAACTGACAGTTTATAACATCCAAGACTACGAGCAGTTCCGAAAGCCGACGACAAAATTTACAAAAAATTCATTGGTCCTATCTGTGCAGTAGCAGAGGGCTTCATCCTGGGGGTAGGCGCGAAAATGTTCACCATTGCCGGGCCGGTCATTGTGTACGGCCTGTCCGCCAGTGTGGTCTATGGCTTTGTTTACTGGCTTTGGCTGCTGCTTGCCTAACAGCAGCGCACACAGGATCCAAATACCGGACGGGGCTGACACACCGTTCGGTATTTTTGGTACGTTCAGCGAGAATACCCGGCAAGGAAGGAAGATTTTTTGCGCATTTTGTCAGCTAGGCGAAAAGCTTGGGGGACAGCATCGGGAGCATGCATTTGAGGTCGAAAAGAAAGCATTTCAAGCGATAGCGGGATTCCCGACAGAAATCTGTGATAGAATGCCATTACGTATTCCTCGGAAGGGGGTCAAGACGGCGCCAGCCGTACCGCCTTTCCGGGCAGAATCATGATCACACCCTACAAGGTGGAAAGAGAGGAATATTCTATGAAATGCTTCTGGAATGGAAAAATGAGATGGCTGTCGCTGCTGCTGAGCCTGGTACTGGCGGTGGGGCTGATTCAGACCAATGCTGTGGCGGTATCTGCGGAAACAGCTTATTCTTTTTCCTACGCTTACGACTGTCAGAGAAGCCCGGCTTTCCCGAATAAGGGAGATACTTTTACCGCATCCTCCATTCGAAATCCAGTGAAGGACGGCACAATTGAGGGGACAGATGCATCAGGAAACTGGGTTCTGACATCGAAAGGGTATTATACTGCTGATAAAAAAAGTACCCTTGCTAATGCAGGTTCTTATTTTGATGCTGTTATTTCGAATATTGCTGCGTCATACCATATCCAGACAACGCAGGTTGAAGTCTATGAATTGACGAAAAATGGTGAGCATATTGCATACGGCGCTATTTTCGCCCGTTCTACAGTAGCCAATGTTATTACTACATTCCTTGGTGATAACTGGAATAGCGACGGATGTACCTATCTGCTCAGCAATACATCCCTAAGTGGTTCTATAAATGTGACGATTGACCAAGATTTGACGACAAACGCTCCGCCGCTACACACCCACAGCTGGACGCCTGTCACCACCGGAAACGGCACCAAGGCGGCATCCACCACCATTTCCTGCTCCGGCTGCAGCGAAGCATTGTCGGTTTCTCTGACTGCCTCAGATGCGACACTGCCGGGCAGCGTGTTTACGGCAAAGGTTTCCACGGAGGTTGCCTCGGCAGCCAGAGCAGTCCAAAGCGCCCTGTCTGTTTCCCAGACGCCGGGCTATAAGTATTCCGCCACCGGCAGCGATTTCGCGCCCATTGACCCGAATCAATTCACGCCCGTGCCCGGCTTTTATCAGGCCAGCATCCTGGTAATGGACGGCAATAACACGGTGGAAAATCTGTATGTTACCTACACCGTCAGTGACCCTGTGGTCACCGCGGCCACCGGGGACAATCGCCCCATTGAGAGCATGGTCATGGGGATGGCGTTCTTCTGCGCACTGGGAATCGCCGCGTTTATCCTTGACAGCAAGCGCAAGGCTCGCCGCTGATTCCGTCAAGTATCCATATTTCACCTTCGGGGCGGCAGGAATTGCCGCCCCGAAAATATCCGCCAAAAGGGGGCGCCTATGCCGAACTATTCTGGAAAATATCTCAGACGATCCCACCCCCGGCCCTTCCTGTGGATAGGCCTTGGGTGCTGCATTCTGGCGTTGGTATGCGTCTGCTTCGTGGTGAAATTTGTTTATGACGCGGTGAAGGCCAGCCATGCCCGCCAGCAGACGATTGACACCTATGTCATTCCCATCCCCACTGAATCGGAGGCCACGCTCCCGAGTCAGAAGCAGAGTGTGCCAACCGCCGCCCTTGACGACCCCCCGGAAACCACCTGGGAAACCACCGCCCCCACGCAGCCGCCCAGATTCCCCACCATCGATTTTCCCGGTCTGCGGGAAAAGAACGAGGATGTGGTTGCGTGGCTTCAGATTCCGGCCCTGGAGATCATCGACTACCCGGTGGTGCAGGGGGAGGACAACGCCTACTACGTTTCCCACAGCTGGGATGGGGAGGAAAGCGAAAATGGCGCGATTTTTCTGGATTTCCAGAATCAAGGGGATTTTTCCCAGCTGCACAACATCCTCTATGGCCACTGCATGAAGGACGGCTCCATGTTCCAGTCGCTGGGCAAATGGGAAGGCCCGGAGTTTTATAGCAGCAGCGACAGAACCATTTTGCTCTATCTGCCGGAGGAAACCAGAGTTTACGAAATCTTTGCCGTGGAGCGTGTCAACGCGCTGGACAGACGGGTTTACAGGACGGATTATACGGCCGACGAAGTCTGGGAAGCGGCCTTGGGGGAGACGCTCCATAAGTCTCAGCACGAAACCGATCTGGAACTGACTGCCCAATCCGAGGTTTTGTCCCTTTCCACCTGCATAGGCGAGATGAACCGGTTGGTGATTCATGCCGTTTGTGTCGAGCACGTGCCAACATAAAACCTTGCGGGAAGCGGCGTTTGCTGCTATACTGAGGATAACACTTTGCCGGGAAAGGAAGGGAATTGCCATGCTGAAAATTGCGGTTTGTGACGACAATCCCGGGGAATTAGCCCATGTGACGGAGCTTCTGAAGCAATATGGGGAACAAAACCATCTTGCTGCCCGGATTGACGGATTTTCCAACGCCATGGATCTGATGGACGCGCTGCGCCGCGTCAATTATCAGCTGCTGCTCCTGGATATCTTGATGCCGGGCTTCACGGGCATCCAGGCAGCCAGGGAGATTCGCACCTTTGACAGGGAAACAAAGATCATCTTTCTCACCTCTTCGCCGGAGTTTGCCGTGGAAAGCTATCACGTGGACGCGTTTTACTATCTGCTCAAGCCCATTCGGGAAGGGGAGCTTTTCCCAGTCCTAAACAAGCTGCTGCAACAGTTCCGGCGGGCGGGGGACACCCTCCTGCTGACCATGCCCTCCCGGGTGCTGCGCTTGCCATATTCCCGCATTGAGGTGTTGGAGGTCAACAGCAAACGCTTGCTGTTTTATCTCAATGACGGCTCCATCCAGGAAATCCCCGGCACCTTAACACAATATGAGTCCCAACTGCTGGAGCACGGAGAATTTGTCAAGGTGCACCGCTCCTATCTGGTGAATATGGACTATATTCAGCATTTAACGGGGAATGAACTGGTCACCTGTTCCGGGGTGACGGTTCCCGTCTCCCGGCTGCTTTCTGTAGCGGTGCGAAAGGAATATATGGATTTCCTGTTTCGGAAGGAGGATGGGTAGCCATGACGCTTCTAACGGTTTGGTATGTGTTCAATTATGGCCTTGTGCTGCTCTATGGCCTGTTTCTCAGCGTGTTCATCGCAGGCGGCTGGAAAAACGACCATCAGCGCTGTCTGGTGATTGTCCTGTGCCCCGTTCTCCTGCTGATTCAAGTTTTCTGCTGGCTGCTTTTGGGGGAAGACACGGTCAGAAAACTCTACCCGCTGATCGTACATCTGCCGCTGATGCTTATCTTGATTTTCGCGCTGGAAAAGCCGACGGGGGTCGCCATTGTCAGCGTGTTCACGGCCTACCTGTGCTGCCAGCTGCCCCGTTGGGGGAATCTGGCGGTGGCTGCCATGACCCACTCGGAACTGGCGGGGGAAATCGTCTATAGCCTGCTCATTGGCCTGCTGTTTTTCCTGCTGCTGCGCTATTTTGTAAAGCCCGCCCATGACGCCATGACGTACTCCCGGCAGTCTCTTTTGCTGTTCGGCAGTCTCCCGGCGGCCTATTATGTGTTTGACTATTCCACCACCATTTATTCCGATTCGCTGTATGCCGGTATTCCGGCGCTGAATGAACTGATTCCCACGGCGCTGATTCTGTTCTATGTGGTTTTTTTGGCGGCATACCACCACGAGACCCAGGAACGCTTGAAGGCACAGCTGCAAAGCTCCGCACAGGCCACACTCTTCAAGCAGGCGCAAAAGGAGATGGATACGCTGCGGCAGGCGCAGATGCAGGCGGCGATTTACCGGCACGATATGCGCCACCATCTGAACATGATCGGCGGCTTTTTGGATGCCGGAAAAGCCGATCAAGCCCTGGCCTATATCCACAAGACCCGGGACAGCATTACCTCCGTTTCCGTGAAGCAGTTCTGTGAAAATGAGGCGGTCAATCTGATCTGCTCCTCCTTTGCGGACAAAGCCGCCCGCATGGAGGTTCGGCTGACCATCCAAGCCCGGCTGCCGGAAGCGCTCACCATCTCCGATACCGAGCTGTGCGCCATCCTTTCCAACGGACTGGAAAACGCCCTCCACGCGGTTTCTCGGCTGGAGGATTCAGACAGATGGATTACGCTGTACTGTGGGATCAAATGCAATAAGCTGCTGATTGAGATCGAGAACCCCTATGCCGGAAACGTCACCATGGAGGATGGCCTGCCCGTGACCGCCGAAGCAGGCCATGGCTATGGCTGCCGCAGCATCCGCGCCATCGTGCAGCAGCATGGCGGCCTGTATACCTTCTCACCGGAAAACGGCATCTTTACCCTGCAAATCGCCCTGCCGCTGCTTTCCGTCAAATGAACAGGGAAAAAAGAAAAGGCAACACCGCACAATGGGGATTCGAAGAATCGTTTGCCTCATTGTGCGGTGTTGCCGCTGCTGTTACTGCGCTTTCGCGGCCCTTGGGGAGAAGACCGCTGTCAAAGCCTGGCGTTATTGGGCTTCCTGTAGCTGTTTTGCCAGGCGTTTCGTCACTTCCGCGCATCGGTGGGCGGCGATGCGCTCAAAGGTGGGATAGTCCATCTGGGCACTGTCGTCTGCCTTGTCGGAAATGGCCCGGAGGATGACAAAGGGAATGTGATTGCGGTAAGCGGTCTGGGCAATGGCTGCGCCTTCCATTTCGGTGCACAGGGCTTGGGTGGCGGCAACGATCCGCTTCTTCTGACCCGCATCCGCCACAAACAGGTCGCCGCTGGCCACCCGTCCGATCTTGGTGTGGCCGGGATTGACCTGCTCTGCCGCGGCAAAGGCATAGGCCAGCAGGGTATCGTCCGCCGGGAAGGCGGTCACATCCATGCCGGGAACCCGGCCGTAAGGGTAGCCGAAGTGGACGCAGTCAAAGTCGTGGTACATGGCGTCCCGGCTCACCACCAGGTCGCCGATGTCCAGTTCGGCGCAGAGGGAGCCGGCGATGCCGGTGTTTACCAGATGGGTCACCCCAAAGCAGTCGCAGAGGATCTGGGCGCACAGCGCCGCGTTGACCTTGCCCACGCCGCACTGCACCACGACGGCGTCCAGCCCTTCCAAAGTGCCGGAGAAGAAGGTGCTGCCCGCGATTTTTCGGGAAGCCTTGTCTTGCATCTGCGCCAGCAGGCTCTCTACCTCCTGCTCCATCGCGCCGATAATGCCAAGTTTTGTCATAGATAGAATATCTCCTTACATTCGTCTTATTCCGGATAGACCAGCCGGGTGTCATCGATGGTTTCCAGCAGAGCGGCATATTTTCCGCCCCAGTAGTTGGCCATGGGCAGGTTCATGTCCAGATAATTGCCGCAGTCCCGAGCGCTGGCGCCTGGCACCGCTCCCCGGTAATCCCGAATAAAACGGAAACAGCGGAGCACCAGCGGCACGATCTCTTTGGCGGTATAATCCCCCGCCAGCAGCAAATAAAAGCCGGTGCGGCAGCCCATGGGGCCGAAATACAGCACCCGATCCTTCCAATCCGGGTCATTTCGCAGATAGGTTGCCGCCAGGTGCTCGATGGTATGCACCTCGGCGGTATTCATCACCGGCTCGTCATTGGGCTTGGTCAGCCGCAGATCAAAGGTGGTCACGGTTTCTGCGCCGACCCTATCCTTTCGGGAAACATACAGGCCGGGCTGAAGCTTCAAATGGTCAATGGTAAAGCTTGTAATTTTTTCCATGGTTTCTCTCCGTTCGGTTCCGGCGGAAGCTACCGCAGGTTAGATTGCCATTATCATAGCACACGCGTCCTTTTTTGGCAAGGGCAATGCCATTCGGCGGATTTCGCTTTTTTTCGCAATTGTGCCAAATGTTCTTGCTTTTTTGAGTCAGCAATGATAGAATATGAATGACTATACCATAAGGTAGGGATGCGCAAATGGCTAAGAATGATTTCGACATTGATTTTGATTTTGAGAAAGAATACGGCTTTGACCCCAAGGCATTCCTTGGAGCGGAAGAGTACGATGAAAATATTGACCTTTCCGAGTTTTCGGATGAAGAACTGGGCCTGTCTGGTGAAAAGAAGGAACAATCCGTGGATTCTGAGGAGCCGGAGGACTTCAACCTGGAGGAGATGGATCTGGAGGATCATCCCGAGGAGGATTTGGACGACTTCTTGAATATGGGAATCCAGGAGGAGCCTCAGGAGGACGTCCCCGGGTTCTTCAAGAAACGGGAGAAGGCCCGGATGGAAGAACCGGAGCCGGAAGTGGAGGAGCCGGAGGCATATTCCGAGGAGCCGGAGGCATATTCCGAGGAGCCGGAGG
>CAMEWZ010000008.1 GCA_945946745.1 uncultured Clostridia bacterium
TGCGGCAGCTGGGAGGATTGCACAAATTTATGACCTGGGACGGCCCCATTCTGACGGATTCCGGCGGCTTTCAGGTGTTCAGCTTGTCCTCCCTGCGAAAAATCAAGGAGGAGGGCGTGTATTTCGCCTCCCATATTGACGGCCGGAAGATCTTCATGGGGCCGGAGGAAAGTATGCAGATCCAGTCCAACCTGGGCAGCGATATCTGCATGGCCTTTGACGAGTGCATTGAAAATCCCGCGCCCCGGGACTATGTCCAGAAAAGCGTCGACCGAACCTACCGCTGGCTGGTTCGGTGCAAGACGGAGAACGCCCGCTTAAACGCCCTGCCGGACACGGTGAACCCGGCGCAGATGCTGTGGGGCATCAACCAGGGCGGCACCTATCCGGATATTCGGGTAGACCATATGAAGCGCATTGCCGAATTGGATTTGCCGGGCTACGCCATTGGCGGCCTGGCGGTAGGGGAGACGGCGGAGGAGATGTACGACATTATCGAAGCCGTGGAAGAATATATGCCGAAGGAAAAGACCCGCTACTTAATGGGCGTGGGCACCCCCACCAACATCATCGAGGCGGTGGCCCGGGGCGTGGATTTCTTCGACTGCGTCATGCCCGCCCGGAATGCCCGCCATGCCAGGCTCTTTACCTGGGAGGGGGCCATCAACCTGAAAAACGCCAAATATATCCTGGATGAAAGTCCCATCGACCCGCAGTGCGACTGTCCTGTCTGCCGCCGGTACTCCCGGGCCTATATCCGCCATCTGTTTGTGGCCGAGGAAATGCTGGCTATGCGCTTGAGCGTGATGCACAACCTGTATTTTTACAACAAGCTGATGGAAAAGATCCGCCAGGCGCTGGAGGAAGGGTGTTTCGAGGAATTCCGCCGGGAATATTCTCCCAAGCTGGCCAGAAGAATTTAAGGCAACAGAATCGCTTGTTTTTCGCGCTTTGCCGTAACTTACCCCTTGCTTTTTTCCCAATCAATGCTATAATAATCAAGATATTACACACGAAGGAGTTTTTTTCATGCTGAATTTTCTGACTGCTTCCGCTTCCGGCGGTATGGCAAGCACCCTGATCATGATGGTTCTGATGATTGCCATCTTCTACTTCATGCTGATCCGTCCTGAGAATAAGCGGAAGAAGGAAGCCGAGCAGATGCGTTCCGCCGTGAAGAAGGGCGACAAGATCACCACCATCGGCGGCATCGTCGGCACTGTGGTGGATGTGAAGGAGTCCCG
Organism: uncultured Clostridia bacterium; assembly: GCA_945946745.1. Classification (GTDB taxonomy): domain Bacteria; phylum Bacillota; class Clostridia; order Oscillospirales; family Oscillospiraceae; genus Faecousia. The sequence goes on from CAMEWZ010000008.1 coordinate 1,245, forward strand.
GATCGTCATCGAGACCGGCGCTGACCAGGTTCGCATCGAACTGGAGAAGTGGGCCATCTCTTCCAACGAGACTGCCGCGGAAAACGCCAAGGCGGAAGCCAAGAAGGCCCAGGAAGCCAAGGCCAAGGCCAAGGCTGCCAAGAAGGCGGAAAAGAATCAGTAAACAAAAAACAGGCCCAGGGAGTTTTCCTGGGCCTGTTTTTTAAAAGAGAAGTGGAAATCCGCCATCTTTTCGATTATAATGAAAGAAAACACATATGGAGAGATTCCCATGAAGCTATTAACCAAAGCCAGCTATAACGCGGACGTCACCCAGCGGGAATATGTTGGTTAATTTTGGAGGTATTTGTATGAACGATCCCAAACAGATGTATTACGAGAAGCGGGCGCAGGTGCTGCTGAAGAATCTGCGCAGCCGCCATTTTGAAGCCTACTATTGCCCCGACCGGGAGCAGGCCCTGGCGAAAGCCCTGGAGCTGATCCCAGAGGGGGCCTCCGTGGGCTGGGGCGGCGCCATGTCCGCCCAGCAGATCGGCTTGATCGACGCGGTGAAAGCGGGGAATTACCGGGCGATCGACCGGGACACCGGCGTGACGCCCCAGGAGCGGGAAGCACTGATGAAGCGCTGCCTAACCACCGACGTATTCCTCTGCGGCGCCAATGCCCTAAGCCTGGACGGACAGATGGTCAGCATCGACGGCAACGGAAACCGGCTGGCTGCCATTGCCTACGGCCCGGAGACGGTGCTGGTGGTGGCGGGGATGAACAAGGTCTGCGACACCCTGGAAGCCGCCATGACCCGGGCCAGAACCGTAGCGGCTCCCATGAACAAGCAGCGTTTCCCGGTTCAGACCCCCTGTGAGGTCACGGGTGCCTGCGCCGACTGCAAGAGCGACGGGTGCATCTGCAATCAGATTCTGATTACCCGCAACTGCAAGCCCGCTGGGCGGATCCAGTTCATCCTGGTTGGGGAAGATCTGGGATTTTGATCGTATCATAGAAAAAGAAACGCTGCCATTGTTTTTAATGGCAGCGTTTGCTTTGCGGAGATATTATTTGTGATAGCAGACCTCGGTGGTGGTGTCCGGGTCGCCGCTGAAGAAGCGGGTCATGTTGTTCACCGTGGTGGCGGCGATGTTGTCCAGAGCCTCGTTGGTCAGGAACGCCTGGTGGGAGGTGACGATGACGTTGGGCATGGCGATCAGCCGTACCAGCTTGTCATCCTGAACGATGTGGCCGGAGAAATCCTCGTAGAACAGGTCGCCCTCCTCCTCGTACACATCCAGGCAGGCGGCGCCCACCTTCTTTTCCTTGATGCCGGTGATTAGATCCTCAGTGTTGATGAGGCCGCCCCGGGAGGTGTTGATGATGGTGACGCCTTTTTTCATTTTGGCGATGGAGTCGGCGTTGATAATGTGCCGGGTCTCCTCCGTCAGCGGGCAGTGCAGGGAGATGATGTCGGACTTTTCAAACAGCTCCGGCAGCTCCACATAGTGCAGTCCGGAATTCTCCGCCGGGAATTTGTCGTAGGCCAGAATGTTCATGCCAAAGCCCTTGCAGATGTCCGCAAAAACCCGGCCGATCTTGCCGGTGCCGATGATGCCCACGGTTTTGCCGTACAGGTCAAAGCCAGCCAGGCCCTGCAAGCTGAAATTGAACTCTCGAGTGCGGATATAGGCCTTGTGGGTACGGCGGTTGATGGTCAGCAGCAGCGCCATGGCGTGCTCGGCAACGGCGTGAGGGGAGTAGGCAGGCACCCGGAACACCCGGAGCTTGCCCTGGCAGGCCTTGATATCCACGTTGTTAAAGCCGGCGCAGCGCAGCAGCACCGCCTTGACGCCCATCTGGGAAAGCTTTTCCACCACATTGGCGTTTACGGTATCGTTGACAAAGACACATACCGCATCGAATCCGGCGGCCAGGGAGACGGTGTCCTCGTCCAGATTGGGCTCAAAATATTTGATCTCAATTCCGGCGGGAATGGCATAGCGGTCAAAACCGGGGATGTCATAGGACTTTGTATCAAAGAATGCAAGTTTCATACTTTATTCCTCCTTTTTGTATCGATAGTATTATATCGAAAAGAAACAGCTTTGTCAAGACCGATCGGACATTATTCTACCCGACATCCGGAAAAAAACCTTGCGAAAACCAGTGAAAATATGGTATTATGTACAAAACCATTTTGGAGGAACGGCTATGTGGCGAAAGATTCGCATTTTGGTGGAAAAGTATTGGGATATTCTTACCTATCTGATTTTCGGTGTCTTGACAACGTTGGTGAATTACGCGGTCTATCTGCCGGTTTATAACCTGCTGGGGTTGTCCGCGGCGGTGAGTAATGTAATCGCGTGGGTTGCCGCGGTGGCTTTCGCGTTTTTGACGAACAAGCCCTTTGTGTTCAAAAGCCACGACTGGTCGGCCAAAACGGTGTTTCCGGAGCTGACAAAGTTTGTCAGCTGCCGCCTGGCTTCTGGCGCCATGGAAACGGTGATTCTGCTGCTGACCGTGGATCTGCTGGGCTGGAATGGTAATATCTGGAAGCTGATTACCCAGATTCTGGTGGTGATCCTAAATTACGTGTCCAGTAAATTGGTGGTATTCAAAAAGTAGACAGCGGGAGCTGGCGGAATCGGGAGATTCCTGTCGGCTTCTGTCCTTTTTTGGGAAGGAAATTTACAGAAAGTTATAAAAATCAACGTTTGCTATGGTATAATACAGGTATCAAAGAAATAGGGGTTGCGTCATTATGGCCTTTGTGGAATTTCAAAATGTAGGTAAGACCTATCATATGGGAGAAGTGGAAATCCATGCCCTGCATGATGTTTCCTTTGAAGTGGAGAAGGGGGAGCTGGTGGTGATCGTCGGCCCCTCTGGCGCGGGAAAAACCACCCTCCTGAACATCCTGGGCGGTATGGACATCCTATCCACAGGTAAGGTTATGCTGGACGGCCAGGAGATCTCCGCATTGAACAAAAAGCAGCTCACCGAATACCGCCGCTATGACGTGGGGTTTGTGTTTCAGTTTTACAATCTGATCGGAAACCTGACGGCGCTGGAAAATGTGGAGCTGGCAAACCAGATCTGTAAGGAGCCGCTGGATGCCGAGAAGGTGCTGAAGGAAGTGGGCCTGGAGGAACGGATGAAGAACTTCCCCAGCCAGCTTTCCGGCGGTGAGCAGCAGCGGGTGGCCATTGCCCGGGCCTTGGCGAAGAACCCCAAGCTTTTGCTGTGTGACGAGCCCACCGGTGCTCTGGACTATCAGACGGGCAAGGCCATTTTGAAGCTTTTGCAGGATACCGGGCGGAAAACCGGCATGACGGTGATTATTATTACCCACAACGGCGCGTTGACCGCCATGGCCGACCGGGTGATCCGGGTCAAAAACGGCACGGTGGCTTCTGTGACCCAGAACGAACATCCACAAGATATCGCGGAGATTGAATGGTAATGAAACGAAATGCCATGCGCAAGAATTTGCGCCAATCCATTGTCAAGTCCTTCGGCAGATATATCGCCATCGCTACCATCATTGCTTTGGGAGCAGGGGTATTCGTTGGCCTTTTGATGACCAAAACCGATATGGTGGCCACCGGACAGGTGTTTATGGATCAGCAGAATATGTTTGATCTGCGGGCGGTGAGCAATTACGGCTGGACAGAGGAATCTGTGGAGGGCTTTGCCGCGCTGGAGGGCGTGGAAGCGGCGGAGGGCGTATACTACATCGACTTGATTGCCAGCACTGGGAATGGGGCTGAAGACTCTGTGTACCGGTTTTATTCCCTGCCCAAATCGGTGAACCAGGTGGCGCTTCGGGGCGGGCGGATGCCGGAAGCAGACAACGAGTGCCTGGCAGACGGCTTCCGGAATGACGACAGCGTTCTGGGCAAAACCGTGACCATCTCCCGGGACAATGACCCGGATTCTCTGGACACTGTGCGCTATCAGACCTTTACCGTGGTGGGCTATGTGGCGACGCCGCTGTATATGGATATGAACCGGGGCACCACGTCTGTGGGTAGCGGCTCCATTGCCAACTACTATTTTGTGCCGGAAGGCGCTCTGGACATCGAATACTATATGGAGATCGATCTGAAGCTTGCGGGGGAGCATGCCATTTACACCGAGGAATACAATCACTTCCTGGATGCGTCCGCTGAGCGCTTGAAAACAGAGGCTGAGACACTGTCCGAAAAACGCTTTCAAGAGGTCAAGGCTGAGGCGGAAAAAGAATATGAAAAGGGATATAAGCAATATCTGGACGGGGTCAAGGAGTACGAGGACGGAAAAGCGGAAGCGGAACAGAAGCTGAAGGACGCAGAGCAAGAGCTGAAGGATGCGGAGCAGGAACTGGAAGCAAACCGAAAAAAGCTCGTGGACGCCGGAAACCAAATCGAGGATGGAAGAAAGCAGGTTCGAGAGGGAAAGCTTCAGCTGCAAGCCAATCAGACGCTGCTGACCCAACAGCTAAAGCAACTCTCAGAAAGCATCCCGCTGGCGCAAGAGGACATCGCCAAGGCAGAGCAAGCCATTGGTATGAGCGGTGAAGCGCTGGCCGCCGCGCGGGCGGAAGCAGATCAAGAGGTTGCCTCTGCACAGCAGGATGTCAGCGCGGCCCAGCAGCGTGTTGCGCAAGCCCAGGAAAAGCTGAATGGGATTGATCCGGACAAGAACCCTGTGGAATACGAGTTGGTGAATGCGGAGTTGGCCATTGCCAACGAGGCCCTTTCGGCGGCCCAGAGCAAATTAGACCGGGCCCAGGAAAAGCAGAGCCAACTGAATGCGCTGTATGCAATCTATGAGCCGGTATCTGCCGCATTGCGATCACTGCTGGGCTATAAAAGTCAGATGGAGGCCGGTCTCCAGCAGATTGAGGATAATCTGGAACTGCTGAATCAAAAAGAAGACGAACTCGACAGTGCTTATCATACGCTGATGGTGAACTGGGGGAAATGGGGCCAGGGCCGGGACGAGATCGCGGAAGGCTGGGAGGACTACGAGCAGGCTAAGCTGGATGCGGCAAAAGAGCTGGCCGATGCCGAAGCGGAACTGGCGGATGCCAAAGAGAAATTGGACGATGCCCGGGACGAGATCGATGCCATGGATGCGCCGGATCTGATGCTCCTGGATCGCAACAGCAACGTGGGTTATTGCAATCTGGACAGCAGCTCCGACATTGTGGCAGGGGTTTCTAGGGTATTTCCCGTATTCTTCCTGCTGATCGCCTCCCTGGTCTGCATCACCACCATGACCCGGATGATTGACGAGGAACGCACCCAGATTGGCACCTTGAAGGCCTTGGGCTATACCAACCGGGAGATCATGGGCAAATACTTGTTCTATTCCGGCAGCGGCGCGGTGTTGGGCTGCGGGCTGGGTATTTTGGCCGGCTCCACGGTATTTCCCCAGATCATATGGAAAGCCTACTGCATCATGCTGCACATCCAGCCGGATGTGGTGCTGACGGTTAACTGGCCCCTTGCCCTGGCCGTGTTGCTGGTGTATACGGCGGTGATGCTGTATGTAACCTGGAGCTGCTGCCGCAGGACGCTGGAGGAAGTACCGGCGGAACTGATCCGGCCCAAGGCGCCGGATTCGGGTAAGAAAATCCTGCTGGAGTACCTGCCCTTCTGGAAAAAGATCAGCTTCCTAAACAAAGTGACCATCCGCAACATTTTCCGTTACCGTCAGCGGCTGGCTATGATGCTGGTTGGCATCGGCGGCTGTACGGCTCTGCTGGTAACAGGCTTTGGCTTGCGGGATTCCATTTCCAATGTGGCGGATTATCAGTTTGAAAATGTGACAAAGTACGATATTTCCGTCTATTTCAAGGAGGAACCCACCCAAAGGCAACAGGAAAAATTCCAAAAGACCATTGCGGAGCAAGCAGATAACGCGATGCTGTACCATCAGAGCAGTGTAGAGCTGGAATTTGATAACCGAACCAAGGAAATCTATCTGATTTCCGGTGATAACCAACTCCGGGATTTTCTGGATTTGCACAAGGGAAATCAGCCCATTTCGCTGCCCGGTAGAAACCAGGTGGTGTTGTCTGCCGGTGTGGCGGAAAACCTGGGGATTGCGGTGGGCGACGTGGTGATCTTGCGGAATGCGGATTTGCAAAGCATGGAATTGTCTGTGTCCGGGGTGTATGATAATCACGTCTATAATTACGCCATCGTTTCCCCGGAAACCATAGAAGCGGCCTGGGGAGCGCCGCCCGAGCTGCAAATGGCCTTTGTTTCCATCAAGGAAGGGGAGGATGTCCATGCTTTGGGCGCCCAGATCAGCGATTTGAGCTTTGTGATGAACGTATCCGTCAGTGAGGATATGGCGGATATGGTGATGGGCATGATGGACGCGCTGGATATGGTGGTTTGGGTGATTGTGTTCTGTGCCGGTCTGTTGGCGGTTACTGTGCTGTATAACCTCACCAACATCAACATTAACGAACGGATTCGGGAGATTGCCACCATCAAGGTTCTGGGCTTTAACGCCTCGGAAACGGCGGCCTATGTGTTCAAGGAGAATTTGGCGCTGACGGTAGTGGGAACGGCCTTGGGTCTGGTGTTCGGAAAGCTGCTGCTGATTTTCGTGATGAGTCAAATCAAAATCGACATGGTCTGGTTTAAGGTGCTGACCCAACCCCAGTCCTATCTCTGGTCGGCTGTGCTGACGCTGCTGTCCGCGATTGTGGTGGATTTCATTTTCTATTTCAAGCTGGAAAAGATCAACATGGCCGAAGCACTGAAATCGGTGGAATAAGCAAGCAGGAAGGGGCTGTCTGGCAAGACAGCCCCTTCTATGTCTCTTTTTCGTCAAGAAATCCGATGCCTCAGCAGCGTATCCAGATACTCGATGGCCTCCCGATATCCTTCCAGGCCGTGCCCCTTGATGGTTTTGCAGCAGGCAAGTCCGGCATAGGAGATCTGCCGAAAGGACTCCCGGGCATCCACATCGGAGATATGAACCTCCACCGCCGGGATGGATACCGCTTTTAGGGCGTCCAAAATGGCGACAGAGGTGTGGGTGTAGGCGGCAGGGTTGATGACAATGCCGTCGACGTTGCCGTAGGCCCACTGAATTTTGTCCACAATGTCCCCCTCGTGGTTGGACTGAAACTGTTCCACTTGAATGCCCAGCTGGGCAGCGGTCTCGTCCAGAAGTGCCAGCAGGTCGGCGAAGGTATTTTTCCCGTAGATTCCTGGTTCCCGGATGCCCAGCATGTTGATGTTCGGGCCATTGATGACCAGTATTTTCATTTTGCTCCCTCCAAATGTGCCAAAATCGCGCTTACTGTGGCTTCAGGGGTGCCGTTATTGTCAGTGGAGAAGTCAGCAAACGCTTCATACAGAGGCTTGCGCTTGGTGTACATAACTCCCAGGTCATTGGCCAGGGACAGGGGGCGACCGTCGGTGGGAAGCATCTGGATATCCCGCTGGAGCCAAACTATGCTGCCGTTTTGGTGCAGCAGGGGATAGTTGCGCATTTGGGTGACACAGCCGCCGCCAGTGGCGATGACCAGGCCGGACTGCTGTCCCAGCGCCCCCAGAACCTGGGTTTCCCAATTCCGGAAAACGGCTTCTCCGTCCTCCGCGAAAATTTCCGGAATGGATTTTCCGGCCAACGCTTCGATTTCCGCATCCGCATCTACCATTGGCCGCTCCAGCTTCTTTGCCAGCAGGGCGCCAATGGTGCTTTTCCCGCAGCCGGGCATACCGATTAGGACGATGTTCTGCATCTGCACGGACAGCTTCCGATGTACCGTTTCAATTAGATTGTCGCTCAGCTTTGTGCCGGTGAAATACTCGGCGGCCTCCTTGGCCTGGGCCACCAGCATCCACAGGCCGTTTTCATGAGGAAGTCCCATGGCCTCGGCATCCAAAAGCAATTGGGTTCTGGCAGGATTGTAGATCACGTCCAGTACACCCTCCAGACGGGGAAACCGGTTTAAGTCCACAGGGGATACACCGGTTTTGGGGTACATCCCCACAGGGGTGGTGTTCACGATCACGGACGCGTCAGCATGAAGGTGCAGGTTTTCATAGTTATTCTCCCCGGAGCGGGAGATGATGACCACTTGAGCACCCAGATCGGTTAGCGCCTTGACGGCGGTGTTGGAGGTGCCGCCGCTGCCCAGGACGAGTACCTTTTTCCCGCCTACGGGAATACCGCTGCGCTTGACCAGGGAGGTAAAGCCGAAATAATCCGTATTGTGTCCAAACAGCGTACCATCCGGCCGACGGACGATGGTATTCACGGAGCCCATCTTTTGGGCAGCGGGAGACAAGGCATCCAGGAAGGGAATGACGTCTTTTTTGTAGGGAATTGTCACATTCATGGCGGAATAATCCCCATTTTTGACAAAGTCTCCCACTTCCTCCGGCTCTTTTTCAAACAGGTCGTAGGAATAATCTCCCAAATAGCTGTGGATTTGAGGAGAATAGCTATGCCCCAGCTTTCTGCCCAACAAGCCGCATTTCATCAAACCACCTCGGTGTAGCTGCCCAAATACTTGAATTCCTCGCAAAGCTCATCCAGTTCGCACATGAGCTGAACAAATTCCTCGGAATAGATGGAGGTTTCCAGGTCGAAATAGAACATGAACTCAAATTCCCGGTCGGGAATGGGGCGGGATTCCAGCTTGGTGACGTTGATGCCCAGGGTGTAAAGCCGGGCCAGGACCTTGTACAGCGCGCCGGGCTTGTGGTTTAGGATCATCATGATGCTCGTCTTGTCAGAGCCGGGATAGATTTCCAGATTTTTGCTGATGCAGATAAACCGGGTGCGGTTGTTGCCCTTGTCCTGGACGGAGGCGGCCAGGCATTCCAGGCCATACAGTTCCGCGCAGGCCCGGCTACTCAGAGCGGCCACATCCTTGCGGCCAGACTTTGCCACCATTTCCGCGGCAATGGCGGTGTTCCCCACAGGAATGATGTTGACACCGGGAAGGGATTGCAGGAAGTCGCCGCACTGGTTAATGGCCTGCTCATGGGAGTAGACCTCCTTGATATCGCTGAGCTTGGTGCCGGGATTCACCAGCAGGTTGTGATCCACCTTCAGCCGGAAGGTGCGGACGATGGAGAAATTGTGCTGGATCATCAGGTCATAGACCTTCTTCACGGAACCGGCGGTGGAGTTTTCAATGGGCAGGATGCCATATTGGCACATGCCCTGCTCAATGGCGGTGAACACCGCCTCGAAGTTCTTGAAATACAGGATGAAGGGATTTTTGAAGATCTTCTCACAGGCGATCTGGGAGTAAGCGCCCTCCACACCCTGGCAGGCCACCATGGGGGCCTGGGGGAACAGCTTGGGGGTCTGCTCGATGGCCTGGGTGATCTCGTCGTACAGGGGGCTGACCTTGCCGCTGCGCTTGCTTTGATAGCTGCGGCTTAGTTCAAACAGCATGGAATACAATACCCGGGTGTAGTTGGCCATGTCCGGCCCTGCCTTTTCGGCCACATCCTGAAGCTTTGCCCGCTCCCGGGCGGGGACAAAAATGGGGGTGCCGGTCTGCTTTTTGCAGTCGGCGATTTTGGCGGCCACGTCCATCCGGGCGCAGAAGAGGCGCACCAGCTCGTCGTCAATTTTGTCGATGTCCTGGCGCAGTTCATTCAGTTCCATTTTTCATTTCCTCCTAGTTGTCTGGGTATTGCCCAGTATTAGGTCATAGATTGCGATGGCTGCGGCGGCTTCCACCACCGGAACGGCCCGGGGAACGATGCAGGGATCGTGGCGGCCTTTCACTGCCAGCTCCGTTTCCTCCATCCGGCTCAAGGAAACGCTCTGCTGCTGGCGGGAAATGGAGGGGGTGGGTTTGATCGTTGTCCGGAAAATCACTGGCATTCCATTGGTGATACCGCCCAAAATGCCACCAGCGTTGTTGGTCAAGGTGACAATTCTACCGCCCTCTATAGAAAAAGCATCGTTGCACTGGCTTCCCCGCAGAGAACCTGCGGCGCGTCCAACGCCAAACTCCACAGCCTTCACGGCAGGGATCCCATAAACGATCTGGGCGATGCGGCTTTCCACACCGCCGAACATGGGTTCACCGAGTCCGGCAGGCAGTCCGGTGATGTAGCACTCGATGACACCGCCAACGCTTTCTCCCTCCGCCCGGGCCTGGGCGATTTTTTGGCGCATCCGCTCCCCGGCGGCAGGGGAGAAAACGGGGAAATCCTTACCAATCAACTCCAGCTGGGGATTCAACGGGTCAAGGGCGATCTCATCATCGACTTCTCCCGCGATTGCCGCAATGCGGGCGTCGACGCGGATACCCATTTCCGCCAGCCACTGCTTACACAGCCCGCCGGCAATGCACAGGGGCGCCGTCAGCCGCCCGGAGAAATGTCCGCCGCCGGCAGCGTCCTGAAAGCCGCCGTACTTAACCTGGGCGGTGTAATCCGCGTGGCCGGGCCGGGGACAGTCACGCAGGTTGGCGTAATCCCCGGAGCGGGTGTTCTTGTTGTAGATCACAGCGGCGATGGGAGCGCCGCAGGTAAAGCCGTCCAGAAGGCCGCTTAAAAACTCCGGCCGATCCTCCTCCCGCCGGGGAGTGGACCAATTGTTCTGACCGGGTGCCCGTCGGTTGAGGAAAACCTGTAACACTTCCAAATCTACAGGCAGCCCAGCGGGGATGCCGTCCAGAGTCATGCCGATGGCCTGGCCGTGGGATTGACCGAAAATGGACAATTTCAAATTTTCACCGTAGGTACTGCTCATAGTTTCCTCCTAAACGGGCGTATTCTTCCCAGAATTGGGGATAGGACTTTTCCACGCACTGTGCTCCCAAAATGGTGACCGGTTTCTGGCAGGCGGTGGCGGCAATGGCGGCGGACATGGCAATGCGGTGGTCGTTGACAGCATCCACCGTGCCGCCGGTAAGGCCGGTTCCGTATACCGTAAGGCTGTTTTCCTCCGCTTCCGCTCTGCCCCCCAGGGCCTCCAGCATGGCAATCACCGAGGCCACCCGGTCGGATTCCTTCAGTCGCAGCCGCCGGATGTTCGTAAACACCGCGCCATGCTTGCAGGCCGCTGTGACAGCGAGGATCGGTACCAGATCGGGGATATCGGCGGCGGAAATCTCAGGGGCGCCGCGATCCAGCCGGGGCAGGATGTCGATCACGGCCCGATCCCCCTGGGAGGATTGGGCGTTTAGACCATGAATGGACAATTCACTTCCCAGGTCGTTGGCGGCCAGGAAAAAGGCGCCGTTGCTCCAATCTCCTTCCACCCGGAGATAGCCGGGAGAATGGAATTTCCGGGTTCCGGGATGTTCCGGATCCGCGTGGAACCGGGCGATGGCTTCTTTGGTCATGCGGATATAGGGCTGGGATTCCACATTTCCGGTGATGACCAGGTCGCTTGGCCCATCCAGCAGCGACAGGGCAAACAGCAGCCCGGTGATGTACTGGCTGGATACGCCGCCATCGATGGAATAGCGTCCGGTTCGGAGATTTCCGGTGCAGCGGATGGTATCCGCTGTGGGACGGGACAGTGTGCATCCCATCCGCTCCATTTCCTCCCACAGGGGAGACAGGGGGCGCTGGGGCAGCCGCCCAGCCATGACAAAGGTAGCGTCCACGCCCAGTGCCCCCGCCACAGGCAGCAGAAAGCGAAGGGTGGAGCCGCTTTCGCAGCAATTCAGTATGGCGCTTTCCGGCACGGTTGTGACGGGGAACACCGTGTAGCCGGAGTCTGTCCGGGTGATCTGCGCCCCGATGGCACACAGGCATTCTGCCGTGGCGGTGATGTCCCGGTTGGTTTCGGAGCAGACAAGCTGGGTGGGTCTGTCCGAGAAAGCGGCGCAGATCAGCAGCCGGTGGGCCTGGGATTTGGAGGGGATGACGGTTATGTCTCCCCGCAGGCACCGGGGACGAATGGTAATATCCATATCAAAGACCTGCCTGGATGAAGGATTTCAGATTGTCGATGGGGGTGGGAACGATAGCGCAATCTCCGATTGCTTGGGGGACAATCAAATGGACGGTACTGCCGGAGCGTTTTTTGTCGGAAAGGGTATAGGTAAAAAGATCCTCCGCAGTATATTGCGTGGTGGTGGGAAGACCGAATTTTTCCAATACCGCCAATACACGGTCACAGGTATCCCCATCGCACATACCACGCTGGGCAGCGGCCCGGGTGACGATGGCCATGCCGATGGCGACGGCTTTTCCGTGGGAAAGGCCAAAATGGCTTTTGGCCTCCACGCCGTGGCCGATGGTGTGGCCCAGGTTCAGCTTCATCCGCTTCCCGGTGTCAAATTCGTCCTCCATCACCACGTCCCGCTTCAGCCCCACGCACCGGGTGATGACCGCTTCCCGGTCAAAGGAAAGCCCTTTTTCTTCCAGATGGGAAAACAGCACCGGATCGTAGAGAATGCCGTATTTGATGACCTCGGCGCAGCCGTCCCGGAAAATATCCTGGGGCAGGGAATGGAGGGTGTCGGTGTCGCACAGCACCAGGCTGGGCTGGCAAAAGGCTCCGGCCAGATTTTTGCCCGCAGGCAGATCGATGGCGGTTTTACCACCCACGGAGGAATCCACCGCCGCCAGCAATGTAGTGGGCACCTGGATAAACCGGATGCCCCGGAGGAAGGTGGCCGCTGCGAAGCCTGCCAGATCGCCAACTACGCCGCCCCCCAGGGCTACGATCAAGTCGGAACGGGTCAGCTGGTTTTCCGCCAGAAAGTTGAGAAGTTCCAGAAAAACCTGGCCGTTCTTCCTTTCTTCACCTGCCGGAAATACGAAGGAAACCACTTGAAATCCGGTACTTTCCAGGCTTTGTACGGCGGTATTTCCGTAAATGGGGTAAACGGAGGACTCGCTGACCACGCAGACCTTCTGTGCTTTTCCCAGCTTTTTCGCTTCTGCTCCCAGGGTGGAGAGCAGTCCGCTGCCAATGAGAATGTCATAGGTTTTGGAGGCGGCTACGGTGACGGTTTTCATCCGTCCACCTCCTCTTTCCTCTTTTTGCCCTCGTCCAGCAGGGCAACCAGGGTTTCCATATCCTCTGCCGCGATGGCGTCCCGGTAGGCCTTCAAGTTGTCCAGATAGGTGTCCAACTCAAACAGAACATTCTCCTTGTTGTCCAGGAACAGCTCCGCCCACATCTGGGGATTCAGCCAGGCGACTCTGGTTAGATCCTTGTAGCTTCCGGCAGAGAAGCCCTTGTGCTTCAAGGCGGTGGGGGACTTGATAAAGGCGTTGCTCAAAATATGGGGCATCTGGGAGGTAAAGGCGATCATTTTGTCGTGCTCTTGAGCCGTTGTGACAGAATAAGATCCAAAATGGCAGGGCCGCAGGGCCTCCTTTGCCCGATCCAGAAGATGGATATCGTCAAACACCGGCGGCACCAGTACCATAGGCGCGCCTTCAAACAGATCCGCCCGGCTGTATTTAAAGCCGGAGAACTGGGATCCGGCCATAGGGTGGCCGCCGATAAAGGTAAAGCCATATTGCTGTGCCAGGGGGAAGCATCGGCGGCAGACCTCCGTCTTAATGCCGCAGCAGTCAATCACCAGGGTGTTTTTGGATACCAGAGGGGCGTTCTTTTCCAGCCAGGAGGCGCTGCCGTCGGGATAGATGGCCAGCAGGATCAAGTCGCACTCCGGGATGGTTTCCTCGTTCAGCTTTCCGTGAACGGCCCCCGCCAGCATGGCGAAGGAGAGCATGGCCTCCTTGCGCTGAATGGCATAGACGGTATGCCCTTCCAGGGCGTAGGCCCTGGCCAGAGAACCGCCGATCAATCCCAAACCTAAAATACCGACCTTCATACAATGGCCTCACGAACTCTGCGAACCTTCCGGTTCAGCTCGTCAAACTGGGGCGGTGTGAGGGATTGAGCGCCATCGCACAGGGCGCAGGCGGGATTGTTGTGTACTTCCACCATAATGGCGTCCGCCTCGCAGGCGGCAGCGGCACAGGCCATAGGGGCCACCAGGTCGGCCTTACCGGTGGCGTGGCTGGGATCTACCACCACAGGCAGGTGGCTCAGCTTGTGCAGCACCGTCACCGCGGACAGATCCAGGGTATTCCGGGTGGCGGTTTCAAAGGTGCGGATGCCCCGCTCACAGAGGATCACCTGGTCGTTGCCTTCACTCATGATGTATTCCGCGCTCATCAGCAGTTCCTGGATGGTGTTGGCCAGGCCACGCTTGAGCAGAATGGGCTTTTTTGTTTTGCCCAGCTCCTTCAGTAGGTCAAAATTCTGCATATTCCGCGCGCCTACCTGGATAATGTCCACGTCGGCGAACAGGTCTAAGGTGGAGATGTTCATGATCTCGGTGACGATGGGCATACCGGTGGCCTTCTTGGCCTCCAGCAGCAGCCGGATGCCCTCGCCCTTCATACCCTGGAAGGCGTAAGGGGAGGTTCGGGGCTTGAACGCGCCACCCCGGAGGATATCTGCGCCGGAAGCCTTCACCGCCTGGGCGACCTCGATGATCTGCTCTTCCGATTCCACGGAGCAGGGGCCGGCGATCATGGCGAAATATCCGCCGCCGATTTTTACGCCGCCGGCTTCGATCACCGTATCCTGGGGATGGAACTTCCGGTTAGCCTGTTTGAAAGGCTCGGAGACCCGTTTGACAGTCTCCACCATTTCCAGGCTTTTCAACAGATCCATATCCACCCGGCTGGTGTCGCCGATCAGACCCAGGACGGTGACTTCTGTGCCTTGAGAAATATGAACATCCAGGTTCATTTGCTTGAGCCAATCTACCAGGTGCTGGGTCTGGGCGGGGGTGGTGCCGCGTTTGAGTATTGCGATCATATTTTGACATCTCCTCATAAAAATAACGCCGCACGGCAATTCGTGCGGCGTTTGAATGTACGCTTTTACAGCTCCGGAAAAATCCTTGCAGCACAAATCGCTATTACTTTTTCTTGGTAAAAAAGTAATAGTAGCTAAAGTAAAACCGTGCTGCGTTGGACAATGTGACCATGAGAAAATCTCCTTGTTCGGTAGCTGCGGACATTATACCACGGGTGGTGGAATAATGCAAGTGGAAATCTCGAAAATCAAAGAATTTTTGCCAGGGCGTCCAGAATGCGTCCGATATCTTCGGAAACCACCGCCGTCTGGGTGTACAGGTGGGAAAACAGGGTGTTCAAGTTTTCCTCAAAGTTTTCCGGCAGCAGGGAGCAGCTTTCCCGGCACAGCTGCATAAGCCGCTTTTCTCCGGGGTGGGTCTGCCGGTTTAGGGCAAACAGCAGGTCAAAGTAGGATTCCAAAAAAGCGGATACCCGATGGTTGATGCTGACCAGGTCGCCCCGTTTCACGGCCTTTTGAATTTGCAGCTCGTAAGCGGGCATGGCGGCGCGGAGCAGCTTCCAGTTTCGGGTCAGGATATCCTGGCGCAGGGCCTCCGGATAGGGCACATCAAAGCGCCGCTTGGCTGCGGCCAGACGCCCGTTTTCATCGTACAGGATTTTGCAGGTGCGCAGATTGTGCCACATGCAGGTGGTGTAGCCGTTGCGGCCGTGGCAGGCCTCCACCACATCGGCCACGTCCCGGGTAAAATCCTCCAGGTTCCGGTAGAGGATGTCAATATCGATCCCGTTATTTAGGGTGCAATTGTCCTCATACTCCCAAAAATGGTTGCCGATTTCCATATACTGGCAATACCGGCTCAGAATCTCCCGGCGGGCTTCTTCCGATACCGAACCGGTGCAGTACAGATAGACATCATAATCGCTTTTTTCGTCAAAATGTGTTCCGGCCCGGGAACCGCCCAGAGCGATTGCCTCCACCTGGGGCAGGGCGGCAAGCTCCGCGAATAGCTGATCGACCATAGAAAACCCCTCTTTTCCGCATTCATGTATTCATTCTACAATTAAAATAGAAAAAAAGCAAGAGGCGGTTCTATTCTACCCGGTTTATTGGACAGAATCTTTGCTAGAATCCGATACCAGATAAGAAAGGGGCGGTTTTCATGGAATATTTGAAGGAATTGAACCCGGAGCAGCTGGAGGCTGCCACCACGACGGAGGGATACCTCCGTGTTGTTGCCGGAGCCGGGTCTGGAAAAACCAAGACCTTGACGGCACGGTATCTGTATTTGGTGGAGATGCTTGGCATTTCCACCGCCAACATTCTGTGTGTTACCTTTACCAACAAGGCTGCGGCGGAGATGAAAAAGCGCATCCGCCGTCAGCTGCCAGATCAAGATTTGGGCCGGATTACCACCTTTCACGGCTTCTGCGTGGGTCTGCTGAAGGAAGATTGCCATGTGGTGCAGTACCCAACCACCTTTATCGTCCTGGATGAGGAGGATAAGGAGGCCATGCTGCGTACGGTTTTTGAGGATCTGGGCATTACCAGTCGGGACTTAACCATCAAAGAGGCCATTGACCACATTGGCTGGCGAAAGGGAGGCCGGGGGTACGTCAAAACGTTGATTGGCAGTCCGGAAAAACTGCGCAAATTGTCGGAGGAAGCCACCACGCTGAAGGATAAGGTGCTGTACCGCTATTTTTATGAGCAGCGCAAATGCTACGGCCTGGATTTTGATGATTTGATTTATTTTACGCTCTACATTTTGGAGCATGACAAGGCGGTGCGGGAAAAGTGGCAGTCACGGCTGGAATACATTATGGTGGACGAATTCCAGGACATTGACAAGGATCAGTACGCACTGGCGGACATCCTGTCCGGCTTTCATCAGAATTTGTTTGTCGTGGGAGATCCGGATCAGACCATCTACACCTGGCGGGGCGCGGATGTGAAGTTCATTCTGGAATTTGACAGCCGCCACCCCGGGGCGAAGACCATTTTCTTAAATACCAACTATCGTTCCACACCGCAGATTTTGGCGGCATCCAACGCCCTAATCGACAAAAACCGGGAGAGACTGAAAAAGCAGCTTGCCGCCGTCCGGGAGGACAGCCGAAAGCCTTTGTACTTCCACGCCAAAACCGGCCAACTGGAGGCGGACTGGATCACCGCCAATCGGCGCGCCCTTCATGAGGCAGGGATGCCCTATTCGTCCATGGGTGTTTTGTACCGGGCCCATTACGTTTCCCGGGCGGTGGAGGAATCCCTGATCCGCAGTAAGATTCCCTATGTGCTCTATTCCGGCGTGGAATTTTACAAGCGCAAAGAGATCAAGGATGTACTGTGTTATCTGCGGATGATCTATTCCGGGGACGACATCAGCTTCCTGCGCACGGTAAATGAACCCCGCCGGGGAGTAGGACGAACCCGAATCGCGGCGCTGAAGGAATACGCCCAGCTTCAACAATGCAGTCTCTATGAGGCGCTGATGGCGAACCTGGAAACCGAGCTGTTCCGCCGCAGCCGGGCCAGGGAATATGTGCGCCTGATTGAGAAATACCGGGCCATTTTTGATGGGATGGATTTGACCGATCTTCTGACGGGGGTATTGAACGAAAGTGGTTACGAGGACATGCTGCGCTCCTGCGGAGAGGAAGAACGGCTGGACAACCTGGCGGAACTGAAGCAGGCCATCTATGATTTCCAACGTAAGGCAGGGGAGGAGGTCACTCTGGGAAATTACCTGGATCATGCCGCCCTGTTTACCAACATGGATCAAACGGAGAAAGCCCAGGCGGTGAAGCTGATGACCATTCACGCCGCAAAGGGCCTGGAATATCCGGTGGTATTCCTTTGCGGTCTGTCTGAAGGAATTTTCCCGGGAAAACGGGTCAACACCCGGGAAAAGCTGGAGGAGGAGCGGAGGCTTTGCTATGTTGCCTTCACCCGGGCAAAAGACCGGCTGTTCCTGTCTGACGCGGCGGGGACGAATTATGACGGCTCCTTCCGCTGCCCCAGCCGTTTCCTGTTCAACGCCGGGAAGGAAAACTTGGAATACGCCGTTCCTCTGGATCCGGAGCTGGAGGAGCGAACCATGGAGCAGGTTCGCCGAACCGTGGATACGGATACCCGGCCGGAGCAGCCGGCTGAAACGGTAGGCAAGCGGGTGCTCCACCCGATTTTTGGGGAAGGCAGCGTCATTGGTATCCCACGGGGACAGGAGGGGGTAATCGTCCAATTTGACGCCATCTCCACGCCCAGAACCTTTGGGCCAAGCGCAAAACTGGCTTTTTTGACATAATTTTTTGGCTTCTATCCACGCTGTCCTTTGGACTATGGCTGCGCGATTCTTACGAATCGCTTTTGTATTATTGAACCTGTCTGCTGAAGTTAGATACTGGGCGCAAACAGCTTTGTCCCATCCTCCAGAAGAATATAATCTAACTGACTTAGGACAATCGGCGTCTGCGCTTGAAGAATCGTTGCGTCTGCCCCTGTCAAATCCAGTTTTATACGGCTTCCATCCTTCATAACGGCATAGATTTCATCCTCCGTGTCCTGCCGCAGTTGCAGAGAGATGCCGATTGCATCCGGCTTTGGAATATAGGAAATATTCGCCCCGAAAGGAGTTACCCGGAAAGAAGAAATCTGCACTTCTTCCAAGGAATCTTTGGTTTCCCATTGCTTTGCATCCGCATAGCGCCAGACTTTGGCTTGCGCGGAAACAGGCTGAGAGATCAACTCTATAAACTGGTTGTCCGAATCAAAGGTAACATCGAAATTCCATTCCTCATCCGTAA
>CAMEWZ010000009.1 GCA_945946745.1 uncultured Clostridia bacterium
CCGGAGGCGAACAAATTATGCGCGCAGCAGGCTGCAAAAACCTGTCGAAAAGCCCTAAGGGGGCTTTTCGACAGTCTGCAACGTGCCGAAGTGGAAACCACTTCGGCACGTTTTCTCATCAATCGGGTAATCCCGGGAAATGCCTATTCCCCGGTTTCCGGCTCCAAGGAGGCGAAGATCCGATTCACCACCCCCAGATCATACAGGGCGATCAGAGAAAATCCGCACACAGGCCACAGAAAGCTTAGAAACACAAACACCTGGGGCAGAACCACCAGCAGGAGCAGCGGCAGCAGATTCATTCCGGTAACCAGCAGCATCTTGGGCAAGTGGGCGATGCTCAGCAAAACCGCGTTGACCACCGTATCCCGAATGGTGCCGCAGTAGCGCACCTCCAGCGGGAAGATCAGCCCGGAAACCAGCACCAGCGCCAGCATACAAAAGCAAATGACCCCGATCACCGCCATCCGCCCGGGAAAGGTCAGATACGCCACGATCCAGTAGTCCAGGGCCAGCATCCCTCCCAGGAAGACAATCAGCAGCCATACTATGGTCGCCTTGGAGAAGTGCCGCCGAAAAGCGCGAAAAAAGGCCCTGGCGCCGCAGCTTTCCTCGTTTTGCATGGCCGTCAAGGCAGTAAGCATGGCACAGGTGGCGGCGCCCAGGGTAACAACCGGCAGCGAGCATACCATCCATAGAAAATTGATTTTGAACAGCGAAACAAATTTGCCGCACAGAAGCATAAATTTGGAATCCGGAGAAAGCTTCATAGAATACCGCCTTCCATTGAAATACGATGATCCAAAAAGATGAGAAGCGCTAACGCTGGTTTTTTTCCTGCTTTTCGATGTGGGTTTTGGCCAGCTGGCTGACGGACTGCTCATAATCCTCGTTGGCCAGGGCCGTGAAGAGAATGTCCACCACGTTCAGCTGGGACATTCGGGAGGACATGGCGCCGCTGCGGAACAGGGATTCGTTGGCGGCGGTATAAAGCCGGAGATCGGCCAAGTCGGACACCGGCGACTGGATGCATCGGGTGATGGCAATCATCGGCGTGCCGCCGCGCTTCAAATTTTTCATGCACGTGATGACCTCCGATGTCACGCCGGAGTAGGAAAAAACCAGCGCCACATCCTGGGGGGTGGCGTTGCAGGACTGCACAAGCTGGGAATGCCAGTCCTCGTTGATCACACACAGCTTGTTTAAGCGCAGAAACTTGAGATACGCATCCTTGGCGGCGCAGAGGGAGGCGCCCAAGCCAAACAGATAAATCACCCGGGCACGGCGCAGCAGCGCCACGCTGTCTCTCAGTACCGCCACATCCATCAGATCCCGGGTTTCCTCCAGGGACAAAATGTTGGCGTAGGTGATCTTGTCGATGATCTGCTCCAGGGAGTCCGAACGCTGAATTTCCTTCTGGTCATTGCGCAGGGTCTGCTCCCGCCGGGCCAGCTCAAAGGTCACCGCCCGCCTGAATTCCTTGTAGCCGGAATAGCCCGTATGGCTGCACATCCGGACAATGGTGGAGGGTGAGGAAAAGGTTCTTTGGGCCAGCTCATGGACGCTGAGATCCACCACAAGCTGCGGCTCCGCAAGGATCCGCTCCGCCACCCCCCGTTCCGTACTGGAAAACTGCTGGGAACATTCCCGAAGCCGAAGCAGCGCGCTGCTCATCCCCATCCCGCCTTTCTCGTCCGTCAGCATTGCCATTTGCCTTATAGCATATTGTAGCGTTTTTCGGGCGGAAAGGCCATGCATTTTGTGCCTAAAAAAGAGAATGGTGTTTTGTATATTGTGTACATTATTAAGGCGTACATTTTGCTGATGTTTCACTATATCGAACAAAAACCGTCGATTCCAACCAGTCACTGAAATATTATTTCATAATATCGCTGATTTCTTGACACAAAATGCAGGTTCCGTTATAATGATTTTAACGCTTACGGCTTGCGTCCGGTATCGCCGGAAAACCGTTGGCACAATTTGAACATCAGGAGGAAACATAAATGAAGAAGATCATTGCTCTGCTGCTGACCTGCGTTATGGTTCTGGGCCTGTTTGCCGGCTGCGGCGGCGGAAAGACCCAGGAAACCAAGGCTCCCAAAAATCAGCCCGCTGCTGGCGCTGCCTCGGAAGCTCCCGCGGAAGCGGCTCCCGACACCATCGTCATCATGGCGCCCCCCGTCACCGGCAGCTATCTGGAAAATCTGAAGGTCTGGGCCGCTGATTTCCACGAGCTGTACCCCAACCTCACCGTGCAGGTCATCGAGACTTCCTGGGGCGATCACAACGATAAGCTGTCCACCACGGCGCAGGCCGGTGAGGCTCCCGATATCGCGGAGATCTCCTCCAACGCCCTGGGCACCTACGTGGAGATGGGCGTCGCCATCGACATTGCCCAGTACATGGACGCCGACCGCCTGGCCGACTATGACGCCAACGCGCTGAAGTACCTGTCCCTGGAGGGCACCACCTACGGTCTGCCCCTGTATCTGACCATTCAGTCCATCGGCGCCAACAAGACCATGATGCAGGAGCTGGGCATCGATGTGGCCAAGATCCAGAAGGAAGGCTGGACCTACGAGGAGTTCCTGGATGTCATCAAGACCGGCACCAAGGACGGCTGCTATGGCTTCGTGTTCGCAAACTCCGGCGTTACCGCTTCTGACATGCTGTACATGTTCGGCGCTGGCGCTGGCCTCAGCAACGCCTTCACCCCCGATCTGAAGTACACCTTCACCTCCGAGAACATGCTGACTCTGCTCAGCGCCATTGAGGAGATGACCAAGTCCGGCTACATGCCCAACTACGGCGTGGAGGCTGGCCAGCGTATGGTGATGTGCCAGACCGGCAACGCCATGATCTTCGGCAAGGCAATGCCCCTGTTCGAGGCCAACTTCAAGAAGAACAACGCCGCTCTGGAAGCTGGCGACGGCACCGCTGTTGAGAACTCCCTGCCCATGGACTACGCTTTCTTGCCCGTGCCCACCATGCTGGACTGCCAGGAATCCTGCTACGGCACCGTGGACGGCTTGATTGCCCTGCGCAATAAGAACACCACGGACGAGCATCTGAAGAATGTCCTGCTGTTCATGGACTACATCTGCTCCGGTGAGCGGATCGCCACCTGCATGAACGAACTGTACCTGGATCCTGTCTGCCAGTCCGGCCGTGACGCGCTGGTTCTGGAGGAGGGCCGTGACGCCGACAACCTGGCCACTGCCGCTCGCTGCATCGCCATGGTTCAGGCGCCTCCCGAGGGCGTTACCGCTGAGATGACCTCCACTGCCAAGAAGCTGATGGACGAGC
Organism: uncultured Clostridia bacterium; assembly: GCA_945946745.1. GTDB lineage: Bacteria > Bacillota > Clostridia > Oscillospirales > Oscillospiraceae > Faecousia. The sequence continues at coordinate 3,310 of CAMEWZ010000009.1, forward strand.
AGATCGTGCCCAAGTTCCAGCTGCTGCTGGCGGGTGAGACCACCGCTCAGGAGGTTTACGACCACATCTGCGAGGCTGCTTACGCTGCCTTCGGTGAAGAAAACTGCGTTTCCGGAAAGCTCGGCTAACGAATCGGACACCCACCCCACCTCGGTGGGGTGGGTATTCTCTACGGATTTTCCTAAGAAAGGCAAAGAAACGGCGCCTGTCTGATAAGACCTCTGGTTTTGCCAGATAACGTATTACTCTGGGAGGTAGACTATGAACGCCACAAAGCCCAAACGGCAGCAGGTTCCCCACAAGCTGAGATTCACCAACGAGGATCTGTGGGGATATATTTTCATCGCTGCCGCCATGATTATCTTCTGTGTTTTCACCCTGTATCCCGTATTCAGCGCGGTATACACCAGCTTTTTTAACTACAAGCCCTTCGGTTCCGAATTCGTGGGACTGAAGAATTACGTGGAAACGCTGAAATACTCCAAGTTCAACCTGTTCTACAAGGCGGCGCTGAACACGTTGATCTATACCGCGGTGGTCGTACCGCTGTCCCTGCTGATGTCCTTCTGCATCGCCGTGATGATCCTTCCCTTTAAAAAGAAGACCCAGTCGGTCTTCAAGGCCATGTACTATCTGCCCGGCATCGCCTCCGGCGTGGCGCTGTCGGTGGTGTGGCTGTGGCTGTATGATTCCTCTCCAGACGGCATTTTCAACCGGCTGCTGGGTGTCTTTGGCATCCCGGCCCAGAACTGGCTGTCCTCCACCAAAACCTCGATGCTTTCTCTGATTATCATGGCGCTGCTTTCCAGCCATGGTGTTCGGATTATCACTTATATTGCCGCGCTTCTCGGCATTGACAACAGCTATTTTGAGGCGGCTGAGCTGGACGGCGCGACCTTCTTCCAGAAGGTGCGCTTCATCGTCTGGCCTCTGGTCAAGCCTACGACGTTGTTCCTGCTGGTCACCGGCGTCATTGGCTCCTTCCAGGTGTTCATGAACGCCTACATGATGACCGGCGGCGGCCCGGACAATTCCACCACCATGATCGGCCTGCTGATCTATAACAACGCCTTCGTTTACGGCAAGTACGGCCTTGCCTGCGCCCAGGCCATTCTGCTGGCCATCGCCATCGCCATCATGTCGTTGTTCCAGTTCCGGCTGATGGGCGTGGACGTTGAGTATTAAGGAGGGGGAACCCATGGCAACTACCGGCTTGTATTCCCAGCACCTGCACAATAAAAAGGTGCTTTACCTGCGCAATACCGTCATCGCCATCATTCTGATTGTTCTGGCGGCTGCGACGCTGTTTCCCATCTGCTACATGATTCTGTCCGGCTTTGGGCCAAACGTCTCCACTGCGGGCAATATGCGCACCATTCTTCCCTCCCGCCTTACCCTGGAGTCCTTTGACGCATTCTTCCATTTCAGCGACTATTCCCTGCGCTGGATCCTCAACAGCTTTGTTGTGGCGGCGGGCGCGGTGATTGGCAACGTGATTTTTGCCTCCATGGCAGGCTATGCCTTCGCCAAGATCCGGTTCAAGGGCAGCTCCTTCCTGTTCGCTCTGATCCTGGTGGCCATGATGATTCCCTACCAGGTGACCCAGGTTCCGCTGTACATTCTGATGGTGCAGAAATTCTCCATGACCAACACCTACGCGGCCATGATCCTGCCCGGTTTGTGCACGGCCTATAACATTTTCCTGTGCAAGCAGTTCTTCTCCGGTCTGCCCACGCCTTTGATCGAAAGCGCCAAAATCGAGGGCTGCAACCAGTTCCAGATTTTCGTGAAGATCATCCTGCCTCTGGCCAAGACGGTGCTGGCGGTTATGGCCATCAACACCTTTATGTCCAGCTGGAACGACTTCTTCTGGCCCTTCCTGGTGACCAACGATCCGTCCATGTACACCATCCAGGTGGGCTTGAAGCAGTTCAAGTTCGCCAACGAGACCCTGTTCGCGCCGATGATGGCCGGCGCCACCATTTCCGCGCTGCCCATGTTCATCATGTTCTTCGCGCTGCAGAAGTATTTCATGGAAGGCGTCACCATCGGCGCCGTCAAGGGCTGATTGTTTTCAAAAAACCGGCCCCCACTTTCCCGGTGGGGGCCGCTCCTATACCGAGGTTCCAAACATGATTATTCGACGCTATACCCCTGCCGATGAGGACGCTTTGTTTTCCCTGTGGAACACCGCGGGGACGGCCATCGGCTTTGCCCCGCTGACCCGGGAGAGGTTCCGCGCGCTGCTGACCGGCCACCCCCACTTTTCTCCGGAATACACCTTTCTTCTGGAAGAAAACGGAACCATTCTGGGCTTTACAAACGGCTGTACCGGGTCTGACATTCCCAAGGGGGATGTACGGGGCTATGTCAGCTGTGTGGTCCTGGCCCAGGAGGCGGACACCCCGGAAAACACGGCGCTTCTGTTATCCGCTCTGGAACATGCCTTCCAGAAAGCGGGAAGAACCTACAGCGCCGTCACCTTCTTCAACCCCATCCGGCTGCCCTGGATCATCCCCGGGACGCCGGGACATCAGCACAACAACGCCCCCGGCATCGCCGTGGATATCCCGCTGCATGATCGGATGCTGTCCCTGGGCTACCGGGAATTCACCAGAGAGTGCGCCATGTACTTAAACCTTGCCGACTACGAAACCCCGGCCTGGGTTGGGCAGAAGGCGGAGAAAATGGCCCGGGAGGGCTACCATGTGGCCCGCTACGATCCCGCGCGGCATACGAATCTGGAGGAAATGGTGGTCTCGCTTGGCAACGCCATGTGGTCAGCGGAAATCCCAGCGGCGGGAAAGGCCGGAATGGATCTGCTGGTGGGGCTGAAGGACAATACCTGCGCCGGATTTACCGGGCCGGTCTATCCGGAGGAAACCGGCCGGGGCTACTTTGCCGGACTGGGAGTCGCCCCGCAATATGAGGGCCACGGCCTGGGTACGCTGCTGTTTTACCGGCTTTTGGAACGGGAAAAGCAGGTCGGCTCCCAATATATGTCTCTGTTTACCGGGGAGGACAACCATGCCCGGTTCATCTATCTCGGCGCGGGATTCCGGATCGTCCGGACATTCGGCGTCATGCTGAAGGAGCTGTAGGAACATGAAGACGCACACCGTACTTGCCATCGGCGCCCATATCGGCGACGCGGAGCTGACCGCCGGCGCGCTGTTGGCCACCTGCGCCGTCCAGGGCGGTAAAGCCGTAACCCTTGCCTTGACGGCCGGGGAAAAGGGTGCCCCCGCCGGCGCGGACATTTCCGAATACCGCCGGAATAAAATCGCGGAGGCGGAGGCCTTTGCCCGGGAACTGGGAGGAGAAGCCTATGTGCTTCCCTACGAGGACGGGCTGCTCCCGGATAACGACGCGGTTCGCTTTGCCGTCTGCGACATCATCCGCAAGGTCAAGCCGGATATCATCGTGACCCACCACGAAAACAGCATGCACAAGGATCATGCGGCCTGTCACCGGATCGTGGTGGACGCCTGGTTCTATGCGGCCATTGCGGGTTTTCAGCGGGAACTGCCGAAGCATTTCGCCGCGAAGCTGTACTTTGCGGAAAATTGGGAGGATGCCCCCGGCTTTGAACCCTATGTATACCTGGATGTGACCGATGGGTATTCCCTGTGGGAAAAGGCCATCGACCATCACTGGTTTGCGGTGCATTCGTCCAGCTTCCCTTACAAGGAGTATTATTCCCACTTAAAGCGCCTGCGGGGCATCCAGGGGCGAAAGGGCTATTGCGAGTGCTTTATGATCCCCAAGGAGCAGTACAAGCTGGTGCAGACCATGGAGGATATTTGATATGGTGGAATTACAGAAAATTGCCACAGAGCAGAGAAATCCCAATACCATGAACATCGATACCCTGTCCACCCTGGAGATGGTGAAGCTCATCAATCAAGAGGATCACCGGGTCGCCGAAGCGGTGGGCCTGGTAACGGACAAGATCGCCCAGGCTGTGGATGTGATTGCCCAGCGCCTGGGCCAGGGCGGCAGGCTGATTTACTGCGGCGCGGGAACCTCCGGGCGGCTGGGGATTCTGGATGCCGTGGAGTGCCCTCCCACCTACTCCACCGACCCGGAGATGGTGCAGGCGCTGATGGCCGGCGGCTACGGCGCGATCTTCCAGGCCGTTGAAGGCGCGGAGGACAGCAAGGAGCTGGGGGTGGAGGATATGCGGGGCATCGGCTTTAGCGAAAAGGATGTCCTGGTTGGCATTGCCGCCAGCGGCCGCACACCCTATGTGCTGGGCTGCATGGAGTATGCGAAGCAGCTGGGCGCGCCCACCATTTCCGTCACCTGCTGTCCCGGCAGTGAGCTGGATCGCTTCGCGGACATTGGCATCGCCCCGGCTCCCGGCCCGGAGGTCGTCACCGGCTCCACCCGAATGAAGTCCGGCACTGCCCAGAAAATGGTGCTCAACATGCTCTCCACCGGCGCGATGATCAAGCTGGGGAAGGTTTACGGCAATCTGATGGTGGATGTGAAGCCCTCCAACGAGAAGCTGATCCGGCGGTGTGTGACCATCGTATGCAGCGCCGCGGAATGTACCGAGGCGGAGGCCGTGGCCGCGCTGGAGCAGTGCGGCTACCGGCCCAAGGCGGCCATTGTCATGGTTCTGCGGGGCGTAGACGCCGACACCGCCAACCGGATGCTGGAAGCCGCCAATGGCCGGGTGGCAAAGGTGCTGGAGGCATAAGCCATGGCGCTTCTGAGAGTGGAGTACACCGCCAAGTCCCTGGAAATGGCCACCGCCTTTCTGGCGGTGCTCCCCGACGAGGGGGATTTGGGGAAAGTGAAGGTTGTCTATCTGCTCCACGGCCTAACGGACAACTGCACCGGCTGGCTCCGGTATTCCGCCTGTGAGCGATATGCCCGGGAGCGCGGTGTGGCACTGATTCTCCCGGAGGTTCAGCGCAGCTTCTACATTGACGGGGTGCATGGACTGCCCTATTTCACCTACCTCTCCCAGGAGCTGCCTCAGACCGTCCATCGGATGTTCGGTCTGAGCCTGGATAGGGAGCAGAACTATGTCATGGGTCTGTCCATGGGAGGCTTTGGCGCGCTGAAATGCGCCCTAACCCATCCCGAACGGTACGCGGGCTGCGGCAGCTTTTCGGGGGTAACGGATTTGGAGGGGCTGCGAAAACTCCCCTCCCCGCCCCTGCATTCCTGGGAATTCGATGCCCTGCTGGGTGCCGGACAACCGGCAGGCGCAGAAAATGATCTCTTTGCCCTGGCTGAGCAGGCAGCGCGGCAAATGCCGGTCTACCTGTCCTGCGGCGAACAGGACAGGCTCTATCCCATGAACGTGGCCTTCGCCGCCCATCTGCAAGCACTGGGGACGAATTACCGCTTTGACCATCGCCCCGGCGGCCATACCTGGGACTTCTGGGATCGTTCCCTCCAGGATGGCATGAACTGGCTGTGGGGGATGTAGAATGGACGAAAAAATCCCCCTGCCCTTTGGCAGGGGGAGGCTTTACAGATTGATGCGGCCCATGACCACGCCGTGTCTGGCACCGGTGGCGGAGGGCGCGTTGTTGCAGACACCAAAGAGGGCTTCGTTTGCCAGCAGGGCAAAGGCCACAGCCTCCTTGGCGTCGCTGTCCAGCCCCAGATCCTCCTGGGTCTGCACCCGGCATTCGGGGAGGGCGTCCTGCAAAAAGCGCAGCAGGGTAGGGTTCCGGCTTCCGCCGCCGCCCACAACCAGCCGGGCAGGCATCCGGGGCGCAAACCGCCGCAGGCTCAAGGCAATGGATTCCGCCGTAAACCGGGTCGCGGTCGCCAGCACATCCGCCAGGGGATAGTCCCCAAAGGCCAGCAGAGATTGCACATAGTCCTTGCCGTAATACTCCCGCCCGGTGGTCTTGGGGGGCTGCTTGGCAAGGTAGGGATCCTCCAGCATATGCTCCAGCAGCTCGGGAATGACCTTTCCGGATGCCGCCAGCCTGCCGCTGTCGTCATAGCCCAGTCTGCCATCGGTCAGCTTGGCCGCCAGGGCGTCCATCACCATATTGCCCGGGCCGGTATCGAAGGCCGTCACATCCTCCAGATCGCAACCGGCGGGCAGCAGCGTGACATTGCCGATGCCGCCGATGTTTTGCAGGGCCACATCCTCGGTTTCACTGCGGTAGAGCAGGAATTCGGTATAGGGTACCAGCGGCGCGCCCAGACCCCCTGCCGCCATGTCCCGGATGCGGAAATCGCTGACCACAGGGCAGCCGAATTCCTCCGCCAGATACGATGGGTCGCCGATTTGCAAGGTGCCCCGGAGACTCTCCCCCAGATAAGGGGTCTGCTCGGGAATGTGGTAGACCGTCTGGCCGTGGCAACCGATGAGGTCAATTTTGGGAGTTCCGGTCTGGCTCAGCAGATTCCGAACCGCTTGGGCATAGAGCTTTCCCAGGTGGGTTCCCAGCAGGCACAGCTCCCGGCTGCCCCCCACGTCCCCGCCGCAGACGGCGAGGATCCGCTGGCGGGTGGGCTCGTCGAAGGGCTGGAAGAAAAAGCCCAGCTGCTCCACCTTCGTGTTCCGTCCAAAGCCGGTAATCCGGGTGAGCACCGCGTCCACGCCGTCGGCAGAGGTGCCGCTCATCAGCCCCACCACCAGCCGGGAGGGCTGCTCCCAAAGCGCGCAAAATGGATGTTTCATATTGGTTCCTCCTTTTTTGGTAAGGGGAAATGCGTTATCTTTAGTTTACCCGGTATCTCGCCGGTTGTCAAGGAAACACGGATTCCATCGGAGAAAACGCCGGCGGAAAACCGGGGTTTCGCAAGGAGGTAATGAAAATGGTTTTATTCGGCGCTGACCGTGTGGCAGACTTCCGGCACCTGTTTGCCGGACGTACGGCGCTGCTCACCGGCCCTTCCGGGCGCACCAGTGGAAATGTGCCCACCATCGATGTTCTGAAGGCGTGCTGCGATTTGCGCCTGCTGCTGGCGCCGGAGCACGGCGTCCGGGGAGACAAAGCCGCAGGCGCCTTGTTTTCTGACGAAATCGACATCGAGAGCGGACTGCCGGTGCGCAGTCTTTACACAAAGACTTCCAAGCGCTTGTCGCCGGAAACCCTGGCATTGTTCGATACTCTGGTTTACGACATCGCGGATGTGGGGTGCCGGTATTACACCTTTCTGACCACCCTGCGCTACTGCATCGAGGACTGCGCCGCCGCCGGAAAACGGCTGGTGGTGCTGGATCGGCCCAATCCTCTGGGCGACCGGGTAGAGGGCGGACTGCTGCGGCAGGAGACGGCCAGCTTTGTGGGAGGCTATCCCATTCCGGTGTGCTATGGTCTGACCTGCGGCGAGCTGGCGCGGATGATGAACGCCGAGCTGGGCTGCGGATGCGATCTTCAGGTCGTGCCCTGCTCCGGGTTGCGCCGAAGCATGACCTTTCGGGACTGGGGCCACTGCTGGGTGATGCCCAGCTTGGGTATTCCCCGGTATGAAACAGCGCTGCTGTACCCCGGCACCTGTCTGATCGAAGGCACCAATTGCTCCGAGGGCCGGGGCACCGCCGATCCCTTTGGCATCCTGGGCGCGCCGTTTATCCGGGGGGAGGCCTTCTGCCGGGCGTTCAATGACTTGGGCTGCCCCGGCGTGGAGGCCACGCCGGTATACTTTACCCCCACGACCTCCAAGCATCAAGGAACCCTCTGCGGCGGCATCCAGCTGCATATTACGGAGGAAAGCCGCTTGGAGCCGGTGGCCATGGGTGTGAAGCTGCTGGATCTGCTGCGGCGGATGTACCCGTCGGATTTTCAATTCCTCCCGCCGGTACGGCCGGACGGAAAACCGTTTCTGTCCCTGCTGGCAGGGCATCGGGACTTTGAACGGCCCGACTGGGACGCGAAAACGCTGCTTGACCGGTATGCCCAGGAAAGCCAGGCCTTCCGCCAAAGGAAAGCCCCCTACGAATATTATCCAAAGGAGTGACCGTTATGGAAATGACCGTGAGACAAATGCTGGGACAGAAGCTGGTGTTCGGCTTCCACGGAACGACCCTTTCCCAGGAGTTTAAGGCGCTGATCCGGGAATACAAAATCGGAAATGTGATTCTCTTCCTGCGCAATGTGGAAAGCGCCGCGCAGCTGCGTGCTCTGTGTGGGGAAATTCAGACATTGATCCGGGAGGAGACTGGCTATCCGGCCTTTATTGTCATCGACCAGGAGGGCGGCATGGTCAGCCGTCTGCCCAAGGACGCCGTCAATGTCCCCGGCGCCATGGCTCTGGCCGCCACCGGCGACCCGGAAAACGCCCGCTTAGCCTCGGAAATCACCATTCGGCAGCTGAAGGGGCTGGGCGCGAACTTCAATATGGCCCCGGTGCTGGATGTGAACTCCAATCCCGCCAACCCGGTGATCGGCGTCCGCAGCTTTGGCGACCAGGCGGATATGGTGGCGAACTTTGGCCGCGCCGCCATTGCGCCCTATGCCGGGAGCGGCGTTCTGTGCTGCATCAAGCACTTCCCCGGCCACGGCGACACCGCGGTGGACAGTCACTTGGGACTGCCCAGAGTGGATAAGACGGAGGAAGAACTGGAGCAGCTGGAGCTGATTCCCTTCCGCCGGGCCATGGAGGCAGGCGCGCAGGCGGTGATGATGAGCCATGTGCTGTTCCCCAAGCTGGAGCCGGAGCAGCTGCCCTGCACCATGTCCCGCCGGATGACCACAGGTCTGCTGCGGCAGAAGCTGGGATTCCATGGCTTGATTCTCACGGACTGCATGGAAATGGGCGCGATTCAGGATCATTTCGGCACACCGGTCGGCGTGGTTGCCGCCATCCAGGCAGGCGCGGATCTGGCCGAAATTTCCAGCACCTTTGCCCTGGAGCAGGGCGCTGCCCAGGCGGTCAACGAGGCAGCGGAGCGGGGGAAATTCGATCTTGCCGAAATTCGGGAGTCGGTGGAACGGATTCTGCGCTTTAAGCGGCAGCTGTTTTCCCAGCCGGACAGCAGCTTGTGCAACCGGCCGGAGGATCATCTGGCATCGCAGAAGCTGAGCCGTATGGCAGTTACGCAAGTGGGCGGGCACCGTTTTCCTGTGGACGGGAACACCTTCTTCTGCGGCTGCGCGGACTACCGTGCCTCCGGTGCGGGCAATGAAACGGGCAACGCCTCCACCTTCCCGGCATATATGGGGCAGGCCTTCGGAGCCAAATTCCTGGTCACGCCGAAGGATCCCAGCCCGGAGGAGATCCGGCTGGCGGTACAGCAGGCGGAAAGCGGAGACAAGATCGTCCTGGGCACCTGCAACGCCCACCTGTTCCGGGGACAGCTGGCCCTGGCCCAGGCCCTGGCCGCCACAGGAAAGCCCATGGCGGTGGTGGCGCTGCGAAATCCCTATGATCTGTCGCCGCTGCCGGACACCCTCTGGAAGCTGGCCGCTTACGATTACAGCGAGCCGGCACTGGCAGCCCTATCAGAGGTTCTCCGTGGAGCGCTCCCCAAGGGCTGCTGCCCTGTGGCGCTGTGAGGTGACGCTATGGTAATTGCGGGAATCGACGGCGGCGGAACCCATACCCGGCTGGAGTTGCGGGATGAGGAAAACCGTCTGCTGAGCCGGACGGAATTCGGCCCGTTTAATCTGAACGCCATCGGAGAAGCCGCCTTCCGCCGCCTGCTGCGGCAGGTTCTCGCCGCTTGCGGTGATATGGCGGACTGCGCCAGGCTTTGTGTCGGCGGGGCGGGCATTTCCAACCCGGCGGTGGGTGCTATTCTGGGGCAGGAGCTGGAGCGAGCCGGCTTCTCCGGAATGTGGAAACTCTGCGGCGACCAGGAAATCGCACTGCGGGGGGCCATGGACGGCCCCGGAATCGCGGTGATCGCAGGCACCGGCTCCATCTGCTTCGGAAAAAATCAAGCGGGACAAACGGCCCGCAGCGGTGGCTTTGGCCATCTCATTGACGACGGCGGCAGCGGCTACGCCCTGGGACGGGATGTGCTGTCCACGGCGGTGCAGGCGCTGGATGGCCGATGCCCGGACACCGCGATCCTGGAACGGGTATACCACCGCCTGGGCCGGGAGGATCCCGGTGCAATCGTATCCTTTGTCTATGACGAAAAGACGGACAAGGCCGCCATCGCCCGGTTTTCGTCCGTTGCCCTGGAGCTGGCGGAGGAAGGAAATCCCAAGGCCCAGGCGATTTTGAGCCGGGGCGCCGGAGAGCTGTACGCCCTGGCAGCGGCGGTTCAGCTCCGGCTGGGACTGGAGGGGCGGCCAATCGCACTGCTGGGCGGGCTGCTGAGCGGCGAGAATCCCTACCGCCGGGCAGTTGCCCGGAATCTGTCCGGCCTGGGAACGGTCATTTACCCCGCCCACGACGCACTGTGGGGCGCTGCGCAAATGGCTTGGGAATTGTGTTGATACCGGAATTTAGGGCTTGCCTCGAACGTTACGAAGGCAAGCCCTTTCGCGCTTAATACGGATACGATTATTCGTATGTCCTAAAGGGATACCTTAACTGTCAACGGATACAAACAACAAAAAAACGCGCCCGCCCGGCGCGTACAAAGAAATAACCCCCGATCAGTTCCGTCTTTTGGTAACTGTTCGGGGGTTATTTCATGGAACAGGTGGGGTCAATCATTGGGTAACCTCGCTTTCTGCAAATTAGACGCTGCTTTTCTGAATTTTGAATTGCTTCCGTTTTTCAATTCCTGTAGTATGGTTTCCTAGAAATTTATATCATCGGAAGAGGTTTGAAAAGCACGTCTTTCGATTCCGTTTTTCATGGGAATCTGGGGTGAACTAGATCATTGGTATCACCTCTTTGTGCCTATATCATAACCCGAAGATTAAAAAATTGCAAGATGGAAAATTGGACAAGAAAGTTCCATAAAAACAGTGCAAATCGGAGAAAAGGAAATTTTGAAGCGAAAAATCGTTGACAGCGGGGGAGAGAATATGATATGCTAAATATGTTGGGGCGGCTGCACAGGCCGCCCTGGATTGTCGAAATTTCCATCGAAATGAAAGAATGCGCCGAAAGGAGCTATCCCCATGACCCCGAAAGAACTGGTGACCCGCTTTTTTATCGAAGGATATGTGAACCGGAATTATGATTTCGTTATGGCGTGCATGTCCGAGGATTACATGGATCACAGCCCCGCCGGTGCCCGGAGCAATGCCGATGCCGTGGGAATTCTGAAAATTGTGGCCGGGCAGTTTTCGGAGCTGCGGCTGAAAATGCTGGATGTCTTTGCGGAGGACGGCATGGTGGCCACCCGGGTGCTTTACGACGGCATTCATGCCGGGGAGTGCATGGGCATTCCGGCCACGGGAAAGCGCATTCAGTTTGAGGCGCTGGAGAATTTCCTGGTTCGGGACGGGAAAATTGTGGAATCCTGGGGCTACTGGCCCGATAAGGAGATCGAAGGGAAGCTTCTGGCCCGATGATAGATCAAAAAGCGCCGCTTGCCGGCGCTTTTTTCCGTTGTGCGGCTGTACAACAGAAGGGAAATGTGGTAGAATAATCCTATATCAGTTTGGGGCGGAACCCCTGGCAGGAGGAAATGATATGCTCTACAAGGCGAAAAACGGACGGATTCCCTTTCCCGGCACGGACATGGATTATATCCGCTTTGGCACGGGAAGAAAACCGCTGATCCTGCTGCCCGGACTGGGAGACGGACTGCGGACGATGAAGGGAATGGCGCTGCCCATTGCGCTGATGTACCGGGCTTTTGCCAGGGAGTATACCGTGTTTGTCTTCAGACGGAAGAATCGGATGCCCCGGGGCTATACTACCCGGGATATGGCCCGGGATCAGCGCCGGGCCATGGAGGCTCTGGGGATCTCCCGGGCGGACGTGGTGGGGATTTCCATGGGCGGCATGATTGCCCAGCACCTGGCGGCAGACGCGCCGGAGATGGTTCGCAGGCTGGTGCTGGTGGCCACCTGCCCCTGCGCCAATGCGCTGCTGACGGAATCGGTGACGGAGTGGATGGACTATGCCCAGCGGGACGACCACATGGGCCTCATGCGCAGCACCGCCCAGCGAACCTATACCCAGGCGTATTTTGACCGGGAAAAATGGGCCATTCCCATCGCGGGGAAGGTGAGCAAGCCCCAGTCCTATGAGCGCTTTTATGTCCAGGCCCAGGCCTGCATGAGCCATGACAGCCTGGCAAGGCTCTCTATGATTTCCGCCCCCACCCTGGTCATCGGCGGGGGACTGGATCGGATCGTGGGCAGTGAAGGCTCCGGCCGGATCGCGGAGGGAATTCCCGGCGCACGGCTGTGGATGTATCCCCAATATGGCCACGGACTGTACGAGGAAGCCAAGGATTTTCCATGGCGTGTGCTGAATTTCCTGCTGGAATAAACGGGTAAGGGATGACAGGACGAAGCGATTGCCGTTTGAAATGGGGGTTGACTTCTGGCCCGGGGCATCCCATAATAGAACAAAACGGGTTTTCCTGGCAAATAGGGAGGGTTTTCCTTGAACGGAAAGAAAAAGTGGATCGTGTGGTTGATCCTGGCGGCGGTGCTGATCGCGCTGATCGGCGGTGTGGTGTGGTGCTTGACCCAGTATTATGTGGTGGATTTCCACTTCTATCCGAAAAACGCGGCGGCGCTGGATCTGCGGGATCAGAAGATTTCGGTGGAGCATTACAACAAGCTCCACAGCAAAATGCCCGGCTGCCGGATCCGGTGGAATATTCCCTTCCAGGGCGCCACCTATCCGGATGAAACAACGGATTTGACGGTGGATACCCTGTCTTCGGAGGATGTGGCGGTGCTGGATGCCTTTACACGGCTGGAAACGGTTCACGCGGAAGGCTGCCAGGACTATGCCCAGCTGCTGGCCTTGGAGGATCGCCGGCCGGACATTACGGTGCTGTTCCAGATTTCGGTGGACGGCACGGATTACCCCGGAACCGCTGCGGAGCTTCGGGCTGGGGGGATAACCCAGGAGGAGCTGGCGCTGCTGCCCTATCTGCAGAAGCTTGCCGATGTGGTGGTCACAGGCGATGGCTCCGGAGAAAACCTGGCCCAGCTACAGGCCTACTGCCAGGAAAGGGGCCTATCCTTCCACCTGAAGGTGGGGGGCGAGCAGATTCCCGGCGATGCCAAGGCGGTGCAGCTGAGCGATGCCGAGGACGGGGATTTGGCGCTGCTGCCGCTGCTGACAAACATGCAGTCGCTGCATCTGGTGAACCCCAAGGCCTCGGCGGAAAAGGTGCTGGCACTGGATAAGGCTTATCCCCAGGTGCAGGTGACCTGGGAACAGGAGATCTGCGGCAAATCCTTCGCCCGGGAGGATACCGAGATCGACCTGTCCGACACAACGGTTGAAAGCTTGAAGCAGGTGGAGCAGGGCATGGCCTATTTCCCGGAGGCGGAGCAGGTTTTCCTGGGGGAGCAGAAAATAGACAACGAGGAGATCGCCGCTTATCGGGAGCGGGTTCGGTCGGATTATAAGGTGGTCTGGATCGTCCGCTGCGGCGAGAAGCTGCCCACCCGCACCGATGCCACCTCCTTCATGCCCAGCCGGGACGGCGTGGGCAATTTCAAGGACAAGGATTCCTATAACCTGCGCTATTGCGAGGACATGATCGCCATTGATGTGGGTCACATGGATGTGCGCAATATTGAGTTCGTGGCCTACATGCCGAACCTCAAATACTTAATCCTGGCCCACACCGGCGTCCGGGATATCACGCCCATCAGCAACTGCAAGAACCTGGTGTTTCTGGAGCTGGACTGGAGCCCCATTGAGGACTATACTCCCTTGCAGGGCTGTACCGCCCTGGAGGATCTGAACATCGGCAAATACGGCGCCGATGTGGCGCCCATTTGTGAGATGCCCTGGCTGAAAAACGTCTGGTGCGTGTTCCGGCCCGGCGCCGCGGGGCGGATTGCCACGGCCCTGCCGGACACCCATGTGGTGGCCAGCGGCAACGCCACCGTTTCCAGCGGCTGGCGGAACCTCCCCAATTATTACGCCATGCGGGACGCGCTGAACATGTATTATATGAAGTGGTGAGGCAGATTGCTGGGAAAAAGCGGAGGCAACACCGCGCAATGGGAGCAACCCTAAACATTTCTTAAGCTTTGGATGGCTTGACAGCCGCTGGCGGTTAGACTATAATAGCCACAGAACAGCAAAAGGAGGGTTTTGCCCATGAAGAATACGAAGAAGATATTGTTTATCGCCACCGTTGTCCTCCTTCTGGTTGCTTTTGGCGTCAGCGCGTTTATGGTCGTGAATTATCTGGCGGAAGGCAAGAAGCAGGAAGATCGTAATAATCAGCTTGCCCAAATGGTATTGCAAGCCAGTACAGAGCCGAAGGAAACCAAACCGGCGCAGACCACTGCCGCCACAACGGAAAGCACGGAACCGACGGAGCTGACCATGATCCCCGGCTACGCGGAGATCTACGAACAGAACCAGGATTTGGTGGGCTGGCTGAAGATTGAGGGAACCAAGGTGAATTACCCGGTTCTGCAAACCCCCGATGAGCCGAACTACTATCTGTACCGGGATTTTGACGGCAACGGCAGCACCCACGGCGCCATCTACGCCCGGGAGGAGTGCGACATCAACAAGCCCAGCGACAACATCACCATGTATGGCCATAACATGGCCGACGGCAGTATGTTTGCCACGCTGAACAACTATACCAGCAAGGACTACTGGGAGAAGAACAGTCTGATTTTCTTCGATACCCTGTACGAGTATCATACCTATAAGGTTTTTGCCGTGTTCAAGACCTCGGCGAATGTTGGCGAGGGCTTCTCCTACCATCAGTTTGAGGACGCGGCGAATGAGGCGGAGTTCAATGACTTTGTCTCCACCTGCAAGAAGCTGGCCTTCTACGACACCGGCATTACCCCCAAATACGGCGACAAGCTGATCTGCCTGTCCACTTGCGAGTACACCCTGGACAATGGCCGTTTGGTTGTGGCCGCGGTGCGGATCACGTAGGTTTAGGATGCATTTGGAGCTGTCTCACGAATTCGGTGAGACAGCTCCTTTTTCTGTGGGGATGGGAAAAATCATCCCCCTGGGGGGCTTCCAATCCCGAATTTGGACTGGTATAATGGGGCAAAACAAATAAGGAGGTATCCTATGAAGTCCATTCGTTCCGTGAAGCAGATGACCCTGGCGGCGGTGTGTACCGCGCTGTGCGTGGTGCTGCCCATTGCCTTTCATTCCATCCCCAATGCCGGCAGTATTTTCCTGCCCATGCATATTCCGGTCTTGATCTGCGGTATGATCTGCGGCTGGCCCTACGGCTTGCTGTGCGGCCTTCTGGGGCCGCTGCTTTCCAGCGTGATTACGGGCATGCCCCCGGCGGCCATTCTTCCGGCGATGATGGTGGAGTGCGGCGTGTATGGCCTGGTTTCCGGCCTTGTTTTGCGGTATGTCCGCACCGGGAAGACCTATGGGGATCTGTATCTGGCCCTTGTGTCCGCGATGATCGCGGGCAGAGTGGTGTCCGGCTTGGCCAAGACGCTGATTTTTACCCCCGGCATGGCGCTGTCCGCCTGGGTCACCGCCAGCTTCGTAACGGCCCTTCCGGGCATTGTGATCCAGCTGGTGTTCCTGCCCACGGTGGTGCTGACCCTTATGAAGGCGGGAATTGTTCCTGTTCGGTACG
>CAMEWZ010000010.1 GCA_945946745.1 uncultured Clostridia bacterium
GTTTGGTGGTCTCCATCGCCAAGAAGTATTCCGGCCGGGGCCTGCACATTCTGGATCTGATCCAGGAGGGCAATACGGGCCTCATCCGGGCGGTTGACAAATTTGACTGGACAAAGGGAAACAAATTCTCTACATATGCCACCTGGTGGATCCGGCAGGCCATCACACGGGCCATTGCCGACCAGGCCCGTACCATCCGGGTGCCGGTGCATATGGTAGAGGTCATCAATAAGGCCACCCGCTGCAACCGGAAGCTGGTGCAGGAGCTGGGCCGGGAGCCCACCGTGGAGGAGATCGCCGCGGAGTTGAACCTGCCTGTGGAAAAGATCATCGAGGCCAACCGTACCGCCGCCGATACCCTGAGCCTGGACACCCCTGTGGGTGACGAGGAGGACACCTCCATCGGCTCCTTCGTGGAGGACGAGCGTACCCCCGGCCCTGCCGACGCCACCTCCAATGCCCTGCTGGCCGAGGCGCTGAAGGAGATTCTGGATACCTTGACGGAGCGGGAGGCGGACGTGCTGCGGATGCGCTTCGGCATGTACGACGGCCGCACCCACACCCTGGAGGAAGTGGGCCAGATTTTCGGCGTCACCCGGGAGCGGATCCGCCAGATCGAGAACAAGGCCATCCGGAAGCTGCGCCACCCCAGCCGGGCCAAGAAGATCCGGGACTTCTATTGCTGATTCCCTGGGCCTTCTTGGAACGGATCAAAAGAATCGAAAAGCTGCCATTCCCGCCGGTGCTCAACCACCGGCCAGAGTGGCGGCTTTTTCCGCGCCCCAACGGGATGGTGGAGAAATGCGGAAGAATCTTTCGGGAAAACAAAATTGGGGTTGCATTCGAAACAGCAATTTGATACTCTTATAATACGATCATGTTGCGCTGGTTACCTAGAAGCGGCATGGCTAGGGATTCTGCCTGCTTCCGGTTGCTGGACGCAAGTAGGAGTAAACACGGGGTGTAAGAATTATGGCAACAGACGAACAAACTGTGAAAGCGTCATCCTCCAATCAGTCTACAGAGAAGGCTCTGGCAATTATCGAGTATTTGGCATCATGTGGCATGCCTGTGCGTTTAAATGAGCTGAGCAGCGCGTTGAAGCTCAATTCCAGTACGACGCTGCGCTTTTTGACAACACTGCAAAACCGGGGCTATGTTTATCAAGATCCATCCACATCGAAGTATTCCCTTACGTATAAGATTTGCCGCCTTGCCAACAAACTCAGCGCGAATATGGAGCTTCAAAGCGTGACCCATCCCTATCTGATCGCCTTGACGGAGATTTTCCAGGAGTCCGCCTGCGTATCGGTGGAACAGAATATGGAGATGGTCTATGTGGATGTGATGTCGGGGCCGGGCAAAACGCTGATGGGTATGCAGAAGGTGGGCAATACCAGTCCGATGCACAGCACAGGCAATGGCAAGCTGCTGCTGCTGAATTATACGGAGGAGCAGATCGACCGTTTGATCGCCAAACGGGGGCTGCGGCGGTTTACCGCCAATACATTGACCGACAAGGAATCGCTGATGCGCCGGCTGGAGGAGGTTCGCAGAAACGGCTTCGCCACCGACGAGGAGGAGAACGAAATCGGACTGCGGTGCGTTGCATATCCCATTTATGATTATACGGATAAAATCGTTGCGGGACTTAGCATCACAGGCCCCATCAGCCGGATTACGCCCCAGCTGATGCAGGAAAAGGGACATTATTTGCAGGAGGCGGCCCAGGAGATTTCCCGCCGCCTGGGATATCAAGAGACATAAAAAACGATATTGTATGCATCCGGCACTCCCAGAGGGGGTGCCGGATGTTTTTTTGCGGGCAGTGGTGAGATGGCGCGGCAAATATCGCTTTTGAAACTATATTCTTGTTAAAAACAAAAAAGGAATTATGTATTTATACCAAGGACAGAAAGGGAAAGATGCACCGCACGATTAGTTCAATTAATGAAATGATAGTTTAATAATAGAAATTATACACAATTTCAGTGTGTCGGTTTTGTGTAAGTATACAAAATAGATATTCCAAATTAAGTAAATATTGACAAATAGAACACAAGAATGTACAATCCAAGTATCCAATAAAAAACAGGTACCTGAACATAGCATTGGAAACCCAAAAAAGGAGGAACAAGCTGCTGCTTGGCTGAACAGGTTTCGGCGCAGCGAATACACATGAAAAATTATACAGCAGAAGATTTGAAGCGTGAGCAGGAATTGATGGAGGAACTGAAGAAATTCGATACGCCTACCGTCACAAACGCAGTTGCAACCTATCCGAAGAATAAGGAGACCTGTCTGGGCCTGTATCATCCCTGGCAAGGAGAATGGTATACGGATCAGACGCTGAAATGCATGTACCCGGAGCTGGGGCGCGTGGTTGGCTATGCGGTGACCTGCGTTTACGGCTTGCCCGATCCCGGCTATCAGCGCCATGCCAACATCGCGGATGTGGTGGATGCGATCAATCAGTCTCCCAAGCCGGCAATCCTCGCGGTGAAGCAGAATTTCCCCGAGGAGATCAAAAAGATCAACGGTCTGCTGGGTGGAAACATGATGACTGCTTTCCAGGCAGCCGGCTGTGTGGGTGTTCTCAGCGACGGCCCCTCCCGGGATGTGGACGAGATCCGTCCCTTTGGCATTCAGTACATGCTGACCGGTGTTACACCTGGCCATGGCGATTTTGCCCTGCAAGCCACCAATGTTCCCGTGAATATCTGCGGCATGGCTGTGCAGCCCGGCGAAATTATCCACATGGACGAAAACGGCGCCGTAAAGTTCCCCCGGGAGTATCTGGCGGATGTGGTGGAGAACTGCAAAAAGATCATTGCCAAGGAGGAGAAAATGCAGGCGGCGCTGCGGCGCACCGGCGGTGACCTGGAAAAGATCAAGATGGTCTTCGCGGGCATCTACGAATTTGATACGGACGACAAGAAGTAAGGAACGGGCAATACCTTAGGAGAAAAATATGAAACGTTGGAAGAGGGATGTCATCTATTCGATTGTAATTCTCATCCTGTGCGCGGTTCATTGGTATCTTGCGGAAGGGCTGGTACAAAACGTGATCAGCGTCCCGATCGCAAAGCCATCGGTGTATTCGGAGCTGATCCTTGGTATTCTGGCAGCTTTGGCAGTGGCGCAGCTGATCCGCGCGGTTGTGAAAAAACCGGATGAGCAGCTGACTCCTATCTGGACGGTTTTAGCGGTGATTACCGTAGCGACCTTGATCCTCTATGTGGTGGTCATTAAAACACTGGGATTCCAGCTCAGTACCTTCCTGGCAATGGCAGTTCTGGTGACCAGCTACAGCGCGGGAATGGGAAAGATCGACTTCAAAAGTAAGAAAGCGATTCGCCAGGTTTTGACCTGTCTGCTTATCGCGCTGGCAATCAGCGTTTGTACGGAGTTGATTTTCCGGGTAGGTCTTGGCGCCAAGTTACCAAAAGGAAAACTCTTTTAGACATCAAGAAAACGGCCGAGCAAAAACAGACAACAAATCAATTTGGAGGAAACAACTATGAAAAAGTTCTTTGCGCTTCTTCTGACCCTGTGTATGCTGCTGACCCTGGCTGCCTGCAGCGGCAGTAACCAAGCCAAGACCGACAACACCCCGGCTGTCAGCCAGACCGAAAAGCCCACGGAGGCTGCCGCTACCGCTCCTGCGCAGACCGGCATCGTGGCTCCCGACGGCTATCCCGACGACACGGTTACCATGATCGTCAGCTACGCGGCAGGCGCCGGCAGCGACCTGCTGGCCCGTGCTCTGGCACAGTACATTGATTTCGGCGACGAGACCATGGTTTGCACCAACATCACCGGCGGCAGCGGCACCATTGGTATGATGGAATGCTACCACGCGGATCCCGATGGCCTGACCATGTGCCTGGCGCTTCCCGAAAGCTACGCGGTTCAGATCCTCAACGGTTCCTTGCAGGATGACCTGTTTGACAATCTGATCATGGTGGCCAGCCCCGTTTACGACGTGGATACCATTTCCGTTCGCGCGGAAAGCCCCTATCAGACCCTGGACGATCTGCTGGCCTACGCCAAGGATCACCCTGGTGAGGTTACCGTTGCCGGCGTTGGCTCCGGTCTGAACAAATGGATGGTCATTGATCTGATGCAGAAGACCGGCGTGGAGCTGAAGTATGTTCCCTACTCCGATGCCAACGAGACCCGTGCTGCTGTGCTTGGCGGACAGGCGGATGTGCTGTTCAGCCAGGCCTGCGAGTCCAAGCCCTACTATGATTCCAAGGAAATGACCGTTCTGGCAGTTGCGGCGGACGAGCGTGTCAGCTTCCTAAGCGATGTCCCCACCTTCAAGGAGAAGGGCTTTGAATTCGTTGCCGGCATTCACCGCGGCTTTGCTGTGACCCCTGGCACTCCCGATGAGATCGTGGACTACCTGGAAGCCAAGATCAAGGAGGTTTACGACAACCCCGAGTTTATCGATTACATGAACAACACCCTGGGCTTTAACACCGTTTGGACTGGCCATGATGCTTATGAAGCCCTGTCCCTTGAACTGGTCGATACCTTCAAACCCCTGCTGGAGGTTGCCGCGAATTACTAAGCACAGGAACACGCTGGAAG
This sequence comes from uncultured Clostridia bacterium, assembly GCA_945946745.1. Classification (GTDB taxonomy): domain Bacteria; phylum Bacillota; class Clostridia; order Oscillospirales; family Oscillospiraceae; genus Faecousia. The sequence goes on from CAMEWZ010000010.1 coordinate 4,597, forward strand.
GCGGAAGAATCCAAATGCTTATCGCGTAATGACGGATATGCGGGCGGCAGCGCACTTCTGGCGCTGCCGCCTGCTCTATGATTGGGGCAATGAATACAAACAAAGAGGAAACTGTATGAGCGGAATCAATACTTTTTTATTAGGATGCAGTAAAATCATCGCCGATCCCATGATCCTGGTGCTGATCTTGCTAGGCGTCTTTATGGGCGTGGTGTTTGGTTCGATCCCTGGACTGACCGGTGCCCTTGGAATTTCGTTAATTTTGCCGTTTACCTACAAAATCACCGCGGAGTACGGCCTGTCTGTGCTGATTGCCATTTATGTTGGCTCCATTGCCGGCGGCTTGATCTCCGCAATCCTTCTGAATATTCCCGGTACGCCGTCTTCTCTGGTTACCTGCTTTGACGGCGCGCCCATGGCGAAAAAATCCCCGGGAAAGGCGCTGGTATTGGGCACTTTTTCCTCCTTAATCGGCGGATTGGTGGGCGGCTTCGCCATGATCCTGCTGTCCGGCCCTCTGGCAACCTTCGCGCTGCAATTCGGCTACTGGGAGTACTTCGCAATGGGCATTATGGGTCTTTGCATCGTGGTATCTCTGGTGGGCAAGGACATGCTGAAGGGCTATATGTCCGCCTGCATCGGCCTGCTCATTGGTATGGTTGGTACGGATTCCGTATCCACAGTTACCCGCTTTACCTATGGCTTCTGGCAGCTCAACGGTGGCTTCTCCACGCTGCCGGTGCTGATGGGCCTGTTTGCGCTGACGGAGATCATGGTTTGTATGCGGACAATCAACCAGCGCACGGAGCGCCTTACCCTGGATCGGGTTCCCATGTTCCCCAAAAAGGAATGGCTGAAGGGAACCGGGAAAACAATGGTAACCTCCAGTTTGATTGGTACCTGTGTGGGAATCCTGCCCGGTGTAGGCCAGACCACTGCCAGCCTGCTGGCGTATACCCAGGCAAAGCAGACCTCCAAGCACCCGGAGAAATTTGGCACCGGCTGCGAGGAAGGCGTGGTTGCCTCGGAGGCAGCCAACAATGCCGTCTGCGGCGGCGCGCTGATTCCCATGATGGCAATCGGCATTCCGGGCGATGTGATTACGTCCATTTTGCTGGGCGCCCTGGTGCTCCATGGCCTTCAGCCCGGCGCGCTGCTGTTCAATTCCAAGCCGGATGTTGTGGGTGTCATCTTTGCCGCTTACATCGTGGCCAACATCGTCATGTATCTGATGATGCTGGGCTTGATGAAGGGCTTTGTGCAGATGCTGCGGATCCCGCTGAATCTGCTCTACCCGATTATCCTGTGCGCCTGTATGGTGGGCGCGATTGTGACGAACAACCGTGTTTTCGACGCCGGTGTGCTGATTGCCTTCGGCTTGATCGGCTATTTCCTGGTAAACAACGACTATCCGATTCCACCGTTGGTGCTGGGCTTTGTGCTTAGCGGCACCATTGAGAAAAATTTCCGTACTGCTATGATCGCCACCAACGGCAGTTTCCTGCCGCTGTTCCAGAGACCCATCGCGCTGATTCTGCTGGCGGTTGGTATTCTGATGGCGTTCCTGCCCACGCTTCGGAATTTGAAAAACAAGAAAAAGAAGGCTTCCGCCTGAAAACGGAACCCGGGTGAAAGGAAGAAAATCCATGAGTAAAGTAATGATTTTTCCGTCTTCCTTTGGCAAATTCTCCAAGGAACCGGAACAGATTCTGACAGATGCCGGCTTGTCCTTTACCAAGTTCTTTAAGGCGGGCATGACGGAGGATGAGGTGATTGAAAAGCTCCAGGGCTATGACGCGGTTATCCTGGGTCTGGAGCCTATGACCGCCAAGGTCATGAAGGCCTGCCCCCAGCTGAAGGTGGTTTCCCGTTACGGCGTGGGTATGGACAACGTGGATCAGGCGGCCGCCAAGGAGCTGGGCATCAAGACCTTCAATACCCCCGGCGCCAATGCCAACGCGGTGGCGGATTATACCTTCGGCATGATCCTGGATCTGGCCCGGAGCATTTCCACGGCAAACCGGGATCTGAAGCGGGGCGAGTGGAATAAGTACACCGGCTATCCGGTTTACGGCAGCACGCTGGGCATCATTGGCTTGGGTGCCATCGGCAAGGGCATGGCCCGCCGGGCAAAGGGCTTCCACATGCGCGTTATGGCCTACGATGTCTATTGGGACGAGGCCTTTGTGCAGGAATACGGCGTTGAAAAGGCCTCCCTGGAGGAAATCTATGAACAGGCGGATTTCATCACCTTGCATACGGCGCTGACCCCCCAGACCCGGGACATGATTTCCATGGAGCAGCTGAAGAAGATGAAGCCCACCGCTTTTGTAATCAATTGCGCCCGGGGCGGTCTGGTGAACGAGGCCGATCTTGCCGAGGCCCTGAAGGCCGGTGAAATCGCGGGCGCGGGCATTGACGCGTTCTGCTCCGAACCGCCCACAGGCTCTCCCCTGCTGGAAATGGATAATGTCATCGCGGCGCCCCACATTGCGGGCAGCTCCATTGACGGCATCAACACCATGGCCTGCATGTCCGCGCGCAACTGCGTGAAGGGTCTAAACGGGTAAGGCTTTTACAACGCGCTGCCCGTGTATCCGGGCAGCGTTTTCCAAAGGAGTTAAGCAAAATGGAAGAGAAAACGATGATCGACAGCATGCTGGAAAAGGCACGCGCGGCCCAGGCCGTCCTGGAGCAGTACACCCAGGAACAGGTAGACGCTCTGGTAAAAGCCATGGGCAAGGTGATTTACGACAACGCGGAACAGATTGCCCGAGAAGCGGTAGAAGAAACGGGCTACGGACGTGTTGACAGCAAAATTGTCAAGCTGCAGCGCTGCACGCTGGCGGCCTGGTATTACCTGCATGACAAAAAGAGTGTCGGCATGATCGACTACGACCCGGTGGAGAAGCTGGCAACCTTCGCCAAGCCTCTTGGTGTCGTGGCCGCCCTGGTGCCCACAACCAATCCGGTGTCCACCACGGTCAGCAATGGTATGAGCATCCTGAAATGCCGAAACGCAATGATTGTGTCTCCCCATCCCCGGGCCGTTCGGGTGACGATGCACGGTGTCGCGCTGATTAACGAGGCGCTGAAAAAGCTTGGCGCTCCCGAGAATCTAATTCAGATCGTCCAGCAGCCCAGCATGGCGGCGACCCAGGAGCTGATGAAAAAGGTGGATGTGGTCGTTGCCACCGGCGGCGCCGCCATGGTGAAAAGCGCGTATTCCAGCGGCCGCCCCTCCTTTGGCGTGGGCCCCGGCAATGTGCAGGTCGTGGTGGCTCCGGATTACACGGACTATGCCAAGATCGCGGCGCAGGTTACGAACAGCCGCTCCTATGACAACGGCATGCCCTGCACCGGTGAACAGGCCATCCATGTTCACAAGGACGCGGTGAACGATCTGCTGGCAGCCTTCCAGGCAAAGGGCTCATATATCCTTCCGGAGGATAAGGCACCGCTTCTGGCAAAGCTGCTGTTTAAGGAAAATGGCATGACGGATCCTGCCCACGTGGGGATGTCGCCCTGCAAGCTGGCGGAATTGATGGGACTGACAATCCCCGAGGATACCCAGCTGCTCCTGTTCCAGAGTCTGGGCATGACCCGGGACAATCTGCTGCGCCGGGAGAAGCTGTGCCCTGTGGTGCAGTATTTCCCCTACGACACCTATGAAGAGGGCATTGCCAACGCAAAGAGCAATCTGGAATGGGAAGGCGCCGGACATTCGTCGGTGGTTTACACCAACGATACCAAACGGGCGGAATATGCCGGCGAGCATTTGCCCGTCTCCCGTTTGCTGGTGAACCAGCCCGCAGGCGCGGCCAGCGGCGGCAACTTTATCAACGGCCTGCATCCCACCATGAGCCTGGGCTGTGGCAGCTGGGGCAACAATTCCATCAGTGAGAATCTGACCTACCGCCATCTGATGAATGTGACCCGTCTTGCCTATTACCATGAGCCGACCATTCCGGCTGCGGAAAAGGTGTGGGAGCTGTAACCGCGGCACAGAGACGGCAAAACAACCGAATCATTACCAGCAAAAAGAGGCTGCTGCACAAGAGCAGCGGCCTCTTTTGATTGAAAGAGAGTTGTACGGAAATGGCATTTGATGATCTGAAGAAAAAAATCGCGATTGTCGGCGTGGGATATACTGCCCAGGGTAAGGTGGAAGGCCGAACGGCCGTCAGCTTCCATTGCGAGGCGATCCGAAACGCGCTGGCGGATGCGGGAATCGAGAAGCAGGAGGTCGGCGCCCTGCTGCTTTACCGCCATTTTGACCCGATTGGCGGCGATTATGATGTAACTGCCTTCACCGTGGCGGAGCAATTGGGGATTCGCCCCAGCGTGCTCAGCCAGGAGACCTATTGCACACGCAGCTGGCTGTTCCACTCCATCGGTATGCTGAATTCCGGTCTGGTGAACTACGTGGTGATCTCCTATGGGGACAACGGCCGCAGCGGAAAACGTGGCTGGATCAAGGAGCTGTCCGGCGGAAAGGCCACAGACGAGCTGGCGGCATACGGGGACTTAAGCACCATGTCCAAATACGCCATGCTTGCCCGGCGGGCCATGGATACCTATGGCACAGGCCCGGAGGTATGGAAGGAGATTGCCATCGCCCAGCGCCGGTGGGCAAACCGCAATCCCATCGCTGCCATGCATCATAAGGTGCTGGAGGAAAAGGACTACTATGCCAGCCCCTTTGTGGCGGAGCCGCTGCGGATGCTGGATGCCACGCCCAACTGCGACGGCGGCAGGGCCATTGTGCTGACCACAGCGGAACGGGCCAGGAGCCTGAAGCAGATCCCGGTGGTGATCCGGGGCTTTGGCAGCGCGAACCAACCCCTTTCTCCCTACCGCCTGCGGGTGGAGGATCCCCAGAGCGCCGCGTATATCGCCAGCCGGCAGGCGCTGGAAATGGCAGGGGTATCCCTGGGGGATATCGATGCCTGCGAGCTTTATGACTGCTTCACCTATACCGTAGAAAGCACCCTGCGGGATTATGGCTTCTTTCAGCCCGAAGAAACCAAGGACTGGCTGAAGGCGGAACGGATTGGCCCGGGCGGCGAAATGCCGGTGAATACCTCCGGCGGTATGCTGTCGGAAAGCTACTTCATGGGCCTTACGCCGCTGAGCGAGGCGGTAATGCAGCTGCAAAACCGGTGCGGCGCACGTCAGCTGGGTACGGTTCCCGGCAGCAAAACGCCGGAACTGATTCTGTGCAGCGATAACGGCGGCGTGCTGCAAAGCCACTTGACGATGGTTCTGGAAAGGGGTGTGTAAGCGTGGATGCAGCGTTTTTTGCTCCCCGTGTCAGTGGGGATACTCGATTTTTCTGGGAAAATTGCGCGGAGCACAGACTGACCGTGCAGAAATGTAAGAAATGCGGAAACCTGCGCTGGCCTGCCGCATATCTTTGCCCGGAGTGCCTCAGCGAGGAAACGGAAATTGTGGAGCTGCCGCAAGAGGGAATTCTCTATTCCTTTGTGGTGATGCAGCGTCCCTTCCACCCGGAGGTGGCGGATAAGCTTCCCTATCTTGTGGCGGAGGTGGACTTCCCCGGGGGCGTTCGCCTGGTGAGTAATCTGGTGGATTGCGAGGCCGGGGAATTGAAATGCGGCCAGAAGGTACGGCTTGCCTGGCGCGACAGCAGCGCGTATACCAGCCCGGTATTTGTCCCGGTAAAGGAGTGAGAAACATGAACGTATTGGTAATCGGCGGGAACCCGGCAGGAATGTCGGCAGCGTCCCGCATCAAACGAAAAGCGCCGGATACACAGGTGCTGGTTCTGGAAAAAACCCAGGAGGTATCCTACGGCGCTTGCGGTCTGCCCTATTATGTTGCTGGCATCAACGATGATTTGGATTTGATCCGGATCCGGAAGGTTCCGGAATTTGAGGCCAGCGGCGTTCAGGTGAAGCTGGGCCGGGAAGCTGTCCGGGCGGATTTTGAAGGCAAACAGGTATGGGCCCAGCTGCCGGATGGCACCCAGGAATGTTATTCCTATGACAAGCTGGTGATTGCCAGCGGTTCCTCCCCCAAGGCGCCTCCGATTCCAGGGATCCAGATGCGGAATATTTTCCAGTTGAAGACCCTTCAGGACGCCCAAAGTCTCAAGCAGGCCATTTCCGAGAGCCGGGGCAATGTGGTAATCGTTGGTGGCGGCTATATCGGCCTGGAAATCGCGGAGGCCTGCCTGTATCAAAAGGCAAAAAGCGTCCGCATTGTCGAAGCGCTGCCCAGGGTGCTCAATGTGTTCGATCCGGAATTCAGCGAAGCGGTACAGGCGGAGTTGGAGAAGCACGGCGTGATGGTACATACCGGGGAGATGGTCAAGGGTTTTTCCGGCGCGGATGGCAAGGTGACCGGCGTGGTGACGGACAAAGGCAGCTATGACGCGGACGTGGTGATTCTCTCCATCGGCGTAAGCCCCAATACCAGATGGCTGGAGGGTATCGATAAGCTTCCCAACGGCGCGATCATCACCGATGGCGCCATGCAGACCAGCGTCCAGGACGTGTATGCTGCGGGAGATTGCGCGACGGTGATGCACAAGCTGCTGAAAAAGCCGGTCTATTTTGCCCTGGGCACCAACGCCAATAAGCAGGGCCGTCTTGCGGGCGACAGCGTTTTGGGCAAAAAGGTGAACTTGGAGCGGGCACTGGGAACGTCCATGCTGCGGTGTATGGATCTGGAACTGGCGAAAACGGGCCTGGGAGAAGAGGATGCCAAACGGGAGGGCGTTGCGTATCTGGTCAAGACCGTGAAGGCCCGCAGCCATGCTCGGTACTATCCGCAGCCCTATGAGCTGACCGTGAAGCTGACGGTACGCAAGGAAGACCATGTTCTTCTGGGCGCCCAGGTGATGGGGGAAAAGGAGGCCGTCTGGCGGATCAACGTATTTGCCTGCGCCATCGACCAGGGAATGACCGTCGAAGAACTGGGCTATCTGGATATGGGCTACGCGCCTCCCTTTGCCGGGGTTTGGGACGCGGTGCAGATCGCGGCCAACGCGGTGAAGTAAACACGGATCCATCGTTGTACCCCCCAATTCCTGACCGCGCCGGGCATATTCGGCTGCCTGTGAGGGAGAAGGCCGCTTGGTGATATGCGCCAATTTTGCTTTGGGAAACTATCACAAATCAACAAAATACAACACAATCCCAAAAAATGCTTGCAAAAAGCCAAACCCGGGAGTACACTAACCTTGTCGGAAGCACCATGGACAAAGCAGGCTGCCGCAAAACGGGCGGTGGTATTTCCCCGGTTTTTGGGGAGCTGCGGTTTCATATTGTATGATCGGAAAGGAGACGCAGATGAAAACAATTCCGATTCCTTACCACACCGGGCACATGCAGCTGCATGTGGCGGAAGAAAATCTGGCGGCGGTGCTCACTGCGGAGGCGGACAGCTGGGATCCCGGCAAGGACGAGGTGTCCCTGGTACGGGAGGCGCTGGAAAACCCCATCGGTACGCCCCGGCTGCGGGAGCTGGCCAGGGGAAAGCGGCGCATCACCCTGGTGACCAGCGACCACACCCGGGCAGTTCCCAGCAAGCTGACCCTGCCGCTGCTGCTGGCGGAGATTCGCTCCGGAAATCCCGACGCCCAGATCACCATTCTGATCGCCACCGGCCTTCACCGGGCGACGACAGAGGCGGAGATGCGGAACATGTTCGGCGATGAGATCGTGGATCACGAGCGGATCGCCGTTAACCACGCCTTCTGTCCGGAGGAATTCACCTTCCTGGGAACGCTGCCCTCCGGGGCGGAATTCCACGTCAACACCCTGGCTGTGGAATGTGACCTTTTGGTGACGGAGGGGTTTATTGAGCCGCACTTTTTTGCCGGCTTCTCCGGGGGACGCAAGAGCATCCTGCCGGGAATCTGCGACAAAAATACCGTCAATGAAAATCACTCCTACAAGGCCATTTCCAGCCCCTGGGCAACGGCGGGCGTTTTGGAAGGGAATCCCATCCACGAGGATATGGTGGTGGCAGCCCGGCGGGTGAAGGTGGGCTTTATTCTCAATGTGGCCCAGAACAGCGAGAAAAAAATCATCGCCGCTTTTGCGGGAGATTTGGAGCAGGCCCATGCCGCCGGTGTGGCCTTTGTCCGGAGCCGTTCCCAGTGCAAACCGGTTACGGGAGACATTGTGATTACCTCCAACGGGGGTTATCCGCTGGATCAGAACCTCTATCAGACCCCCAAGGCGGTATCCACCGCCGCAGCCTGCGCGGGGGAGGACGGCGTAATCATCATGTCCGCGTCCTGCGTGGACGGCATGGGCGGCAGCTACTTCTCGGAGCTGATTCAGCGGGGCACGGTGGATCAGATCGACCAGTATCTATCCCAGATTCCGCCCCGGGAAACCATCAGCGAGCAATGGTGCGCCCAGATTTACGCCCGGATTCTGAAGAAGCACCCGGTGATTCTGGTAACCACCTATCTGGATCGGGAGACGGTGGAGAAGGCCAATATGCGCCACGCTTCCTCCGTGGACGAGGCGCTGGAAATGGCCTACGCCATCAAGGGCCGGGACGCGCGGGTTGTGGTGATTCCAGACGGTGTTTCGGTTCTGGCAGTGAAAGAATAACGCAGGGAGGTTTTTGGCAATGGAAGAAAGAAAACTGGCGCTGAAGGTGGATGACAAGGACAATGTGGCCACAATTTTCGCCAATGGCATCATAAATGGAACGGAAGTGGAGATCCGGGATAAGAAGGGCGACTGCGAGCCGGTCAACGTGATCGGGGATGTGCCCTATGGCCACAAGATCGCCGTTCGGGATATCCAAATGGGCGAGCCGATTATGAAATACGGCGAGCGCATTGGCGCGGCCAGCGCGGATATTCGAAAGGGCGAATATGTCCACATCCACAACATGGTCGCCATGCGGGGCCGGGGAGACTTGTAATGAAGAAGGAGAATATGGCGATGGATACCTTTCAAGGCTATGTAAGACCCAACGGCAAGGTTGGCAGCCGGAATCTGGTGGCGGTGATTCCCAGCGTGATCTGCGCCACGGATGTGGCGCAGGCGATCTGCCGCGCGGTACAGGGTACGGTGGGCTTTTTCCACCACCAGGGCTGCTGCCAGCTGCCCCTGGATTTGAAGCGGGTGACGGATACGCTGATCAGTCTGGGATGCAGTCCCAACGTGGGCGCGGCGCTGGTGGTTTCTTTGGGCTGCGAGGGCACGGATGTGGAGCGGCTGGTGCAGCAAATCGCAGCCACCGGAAAGCCGGTGGAGGTGATCCGCATCCAGGAGCTGGGAGGCATGAGCCGCGCCATCCAGAAGGGCACGGATCTGGCCCAGAAGCTGGTGATGGAAATCTCCGGCCTGCAGCGGCAGACCGTGGATATTTCCAACGTGGTCATGGGCATCAAGTGCGGCGGCTCGGACACCACCAGCGGCATAGCATCCAACTGCGTGATCGGCTATGTGGCGGACAAGCTGGTGGATATGGGCGCCACGGTGGTATTCGGCGAGACCACCGAGTTTTTGGGCGGCGAGCACATCCTGGCCAGACGCGCCGTGGGGGGAGAAAACGGCCCCGTGGGGCAGAAGATCTATGAAATCGTTCGGCGGATGGAGGAGCGGGCCAAGGCGGTTGGCGAGGACATGCGGGGCGGCCAGCCCACACCGGGCAACATCAAGGGCGGTCTTTCCAGCATCGAGGAAAAGAGCCTGGGCGCCATCGTCAAAAGCGGCCACCGGCCCATTCAGGGCGTGCTGGAATATCCCCAGATGGTTACCACGGAGAAGGGCCTGTGGATCAAGGACGCCCCCGGCCGGGAGCCGGAGATTCTCACCGGCATGGCGGCCACCGGCGCGCAATTTCTGATGTTCTCCACAGGCCGGGGCGCGCCCCAGGGCTTCCCCAGTATGCCTGTTATGAAGATCTGCGGAAATCCCAACACCTATGCCCGGATGCCTTATGATATGGACTTGAACGCCGGTCAGATCATCACCGGCCAGCGGAGCATCGAGGAGATGGGCGAGGAGGCCTATGCCCTGGCCCTGCAGGTGCTGAACGGCAGAATGACCAAAAACGAGGCGATTCACTATACCAGCACCATGGACATCTATTGCCTGGGGCCGGTCATTTAAAGAAGGATGGGATGGCATGACAGAAAAAACTGTAAAAACGCGATATCTCGCCATGCTCTCGGTTGCCAGTGTGTTGTTTGGCTGGCACGCGGGCGGCGGCTTTGCAACTGGAAACCAGGCGAACCAATTCTTTGTGGTTTCCGGCTGGTGGGGGCCGGCGTCTGCGGTTTTGGCGATCCTGTTGCTGACGCTGACGGTTCGCCAGGCTATGACCATGTACAATCTCCATGGCCTGTCCAACTATAAGGAGCTTTTCCACGTGCTCTACCATCCGTTTGACAAGCTGGAGCTGGTTTTTGAGGTGTACTTTTTCATCATGACACTGATGGCAACCAGCGCCAGCATCGCGGGCGCTGGCACGCTGTTCCAGGATGTGATGCACATTCCCTATGGGGTGGCAATCCTGTTTGTGGGGCTGATTTTGCTGCTGCTTACCATTTTCGGCGCGGATCTGGTGCGCAAGGTTTCCACGGTGATGAGCCTGCTGATTCTGATTTGCGCGCTGACCATCTTTGTGGTGGGAATCGCCAACCGTCCCATGGAGATTATGGCCGTATTTGAAGAAGGCCCCCAGCTTTCCCAGCTGCCTGGCGCCCTGCTGCGGTCGTTCCAATACGCGGGCTTTCAGAGTGCCTCCATTCCCACGATGGTTGTATGCGGAACGGTGCTGCTGAACAAAAAAGAGTGCGGGAAATCCATGTGGATCTCCTTTGCCATGAACGCCCTTGCGCTATGCCTGGCGGTATTTATGCTCACGGGCTGGCAGAGCTACTATTCCGGTGTGGAAGGAGGCACGGTGATCCCCACGCTCACCGTCTGCAAGGCGCTGAACATCGGCGCGTTGGCATGGGCTTACTATATCTGCCTGCTCCTGTGTTTCCTGTCCACCGGCGTAACGTCCGTGTTCGGTTTTACCGAACGGTTTGAAAAGACCAAGGTATTTTCCGGCATTCGGCAGGAAAATCTCCGCCGGGGCGTGGTGGCGCTGCTGATTATGGCGGTGTCCATGGGAATCTCCCTGGTGGGCCTCAGCTCCATCGTCAAGTACGGCTATGGCTACTGCGGGTATATCGGCATCGCCATTATCGTGGTGCCCTTCCTGACGGTTGGCGTCTATAAGAACCGGAAGTATGCAAAATCTGGAAAATAAGCATGAAAGAAAGGAACAAAGCATGAAAATTGTTGTTTTGGATGGATATACGGAAAATCCCGGCGATCTGAGCTGGGAAGAGCTGGCAAAGCTGGGAGACTTGACGGTGTATGACCGTACCTCCCTGACGGATGAGGACGAGGTCATTGCCCGTTTGCAGGGCGCGGAAGTGGCCGTGACCAATAAAACGCCGATCACAAAGCGGGTCATCGACGCCTGTCCGGAGCTGAAATACATCACCATGCTGGCAACCGGCTACAATGTGGTGGACTACCAGTACGCGAAGGAAAAGGGGATCCCCCTGTCCAACATCCCGACCTATGGCACCGCTTCAGTGGGGCAGTTTGCCATTGCCATGCTGTTGGAAATCTGCCACCATGTGGCGTACCACAGCCAGACGGTTCACGAAGGCAAATGGGAGCGGTGCGCGGATTGGTGCTATTGGGACTATCCGCTGATCGAATTGGCCGGGAAAACCATGGGGATCATCGGCTTCGGCCGGATCGGCCAGCAGACTGGTAAGGTGGCAAAGGCCTTGGGCATGCAGATTCTGGCCTATGACAATTACCCCAGCGAAAGCGGCCGGGCCATTGGCGAGTATGTGGATCTGGATACCCTGCTGGCGTCCTCGGATGTCATTGCCCTGCACTGCCCCCTGTTCCCCGAAACCCAGGGCATCATCAACCGGAATACCATTGCCAAAATGAAGGACGGTGTGATTTTGCTGAACAACAGCCGCGGCCCACTGGTGGTGGAGCAGGATCTGGCCGACGCGCTCAACAGCGGAAAGATTTACGCCGCCGGTCTGGATGTGGTTTCCACAGAACCCATTCGGGGCGATAATCCGTTGCTGAAGGCCAAGAACTGCATCATCACACCCCACATCTCCTGGGCGCCGAAGGAAAGCCGCCAGCGCATTATGGACACGGCGGTGGAGAATGTCCGCGCCTATCTGGATGGAAAACCGATCCATGTCGTCAATCCCTAATCCTACTGCCATTCCCGGCAAAAAAGGGGCTGTCTCACGAAAGTAAAATTGCACAAATAAAGGAACTGTCATTCCGAGCCAGTGCGCACACTGGCGTGGGAATCCCCCGGTTGAATGGAAATGCCATCCGATACGTATCCAAAAAGTTGGGGGATTGCCACACCAGTGACATCGGTCACTGGTTCGCAATGACAGTTATTCTTTTCTTTTGTTCAGTTCGACGAAACAGTTCCTTAGTGAGACAGCCCTGGATTTTTTACTCAGCGATTGTGGTTATGGGTGTTGTAATCGCCTTCAAAGCCGATGATCAAACCGCCAAGCTCGGCATAGTAGCTGCACAGGGCGGTGGTTGGCTCCAGCAAGAACCGGGCGTTGGGGAACTGGGCCAGAATCGCGTCCCGCAGGGCCAGCGCCTGCTCCTTGGCGAAACAGTGGGCGACTCGCAGAACGCCGCCGTCCCGGAACCCCCGCTCCCGGATCATATCCGCCAGAGTCTGGGTGGCTTTCTTGGGGCCGCGGGCCTTATGGACGGGAGTAACCTCTCCATTTTTCGCTTCTCCGCATACCCGGATACCCAGCACCCCGGCCAGCTTGGCCACGGCGGGGTTGACCCGTCCGTTCCGGGCCAGATTGTTCAGGGATTCCAGGCAGAACAGGGTATAGGTGTGATTCTGGTAGTCCCGAATCTGCTCCCAGACCGCCTCCGGCTCCTGGCCGCTTTCCAGCAGCTGCAGCAGCCGGTCGTTGAGCATGGCCTGCTCCGGGCCGGTGGCCATGGAATCCAGGATGTAGACCTTCCGCTCCGGGTGTTCCTCCATGTAGGTTTCCGCCGCGTGGCAGGCGGCGCTGTAGCTGCCGGACAGGGCGTCGGAAATGGTGGTGCCGAACACCACATCCGCATCGCCGAAGGCATCCAGCCATTCGCCCACATTGGGGCAGGAGGAGCCGGATTTGCCCTTGTGGTTCTTCAGATCCTCCACCATCTGGGCAACGTCCAGACCAGGGGCGTCCACATACTCCTGCTGGGCGATGATTTTCATGGGAACACTGGCAAAACACGGATTCTCCCCGGTCAGAATGTTGCAGGAAGAATCCGACACAACTTTATACGACATAACGATACCTCGATCTCTCTGACAATCGGTTTTTCAATAACCGATATCATTGTATCAGCATCGGATGATAATGTCAAGCAAATCTTAAGATAAGTTTTCCCCTATTGACTTTTCCCTGCTTCTCCGGTATAATACCCCATGGTGATAGTATGAAACAGGAAACCAAGCAGCGCATTGCCGCGTCCGTACAGGATTTTCGTCTGCCCCGCTACCAGGAAATTCCCAACGTGGGGCTGTATTTGGAGCAGGCTGCCAAATATGTGGGGGGCTACATTTCACCCCTGGGGGAATTTTCCCTTACCTCGTCCATGATTAGCAATTATGTGAAAAAGGGCTTGATTGCCAATCCGGTGAAAAAGCAGTACGGCCAGGAGCAGATTGCCTATCTGTTTTTCATCGCCCTGGCAAAAAGTGTGCTGTCCTTGGATGCCCTGGCCCGGTTCATTCGACTTCAGCAGCAGACCTATCCGCTGGAAAGGGCCTATGACTATTTCTGCGGGGAATTCGAGACGCTGCTGCGGTTTACCTTTGAATTGCAGGATACCATCGAGCTGTCCGGGGAGGATTCCAGCGATGAAAAGCGGCTGCTGTACACCTGTATTGTGGCGGCGGTGCAGAAAATCTACCTGGAAAAGTGCCTGGAGGCCATCGACAGGGAAAATGTGGAAAAATAAAAGAACTGTTACATTGCCGCTGGGAAAATGGCAATGTAACAGTTTTTTATTATGTGCTTATCGGGTTAACGCAGCAAAAGGGGAATCTTGTTCATTCGCACCTCACCCCTTGCCTCTCCCTCTGGG
>CAMEWZ010000011.1 GCA_945946745.1 uncultured Clostridia bacterium
CAGGAAGGAGATGGGATCGTTGTAGTCAGCCAGCCAGCCGTTACGGGCGATGGAGAAGTCGCCAGCCTTACGGGTGTTCAGGAAGGTGTTCCACTCCTGGTTCTCCAGGTTCATGGTGATGCCCACAGCGGCCAGAGCGGACTGCAGGTACTCAGCGATAGCCTTGTGGCCCTCGGAGGTGTTGTACAGGTAGGTCAGAGTGGGGAAGTTGGTGAACATGCCGTTCTCGTCCACCTCGTAGTACTTGGACAGGATCTCATAGGCCTCAGCGTAGTTAGCCTCGAAAGCCTCGGGATCGACGGAGTAGTAACCGACATAGTCATCACTGTGACCGGCATTCTCATAGAACTGAGAGCCGTCAGCATCGGTCATACCCATGGCGACGAAGGAGGAAGCGGGGACAGCGCCGTTCTTGGCAACGTTCTCCACGATGTAGTTGCGGTCGAACAGCAGGCTCAAGGCGTAGCGGATCTCAGCCTCGGCAGCGGCCTTTTCGGCAGCGGTCATCTCGGCGGGAGCCTCGGTAGTGGTGGGAGCTTCGGTAGCAGTGGTCGCGGTCTTACCGCCGCAGGCGGCCAGAGACAGAACCATCACAACAGCCAGAAGCAGAGCGAACAGTTTCTTCATTTTCATTTTCCTTTCTCGAAAATAAAATTTTTATTCATAATCCAACGTTCCAAACGGCATATGGAAGGCGGATGATGAAACAATTTAATTGCACTTGTCCAGATTGTGGCAAGCGGCAAAGTGACCAGGAGCGACTTCCTTGAATTCCGGCATGCTCTCTGCGCACGCATCGGTGGCATAGGGGCAGCGGGTACGGAAGGGGCAGCCGGAGGGGGCGTGTAGGGGGCTGGGAATATCGCCGGAGAGGACGATCCGCTTGTTCTCCCGGGCCTTCTTGGGATCGGGCAGGGGAACGGCGGACATCAAGCACTTGGTGTAGGGATGCAGGGGATGGTCATAAATCTCATGGGCATCCGCCATCTCCACCATTTTGCCCAGATACATTACCGCGATCCGGTCAGAAATATGGCGCACAACCAGAAGGTCGTGGGCGATGAACAGATAGGTCAGACCCATTTCCTCCTGCAATTCATCAAACATGTTGATGACCTGGGCCTGGATGGAAACGTCCAGAGCGGAAACAGGCTCGTCACAGACGATGAACTCGGGGCCCATGGCAAGGGCCCGGGCGATGCCGATGCGCTGACGCTGGCCGCCGGAGAACTCGTGGGCATACCGGCTGGCGTGCTCGGAGTTTAGGCCCACCCGGGCCATCAGCTCCAGCACCTTTTCCTGGCGCTCGGCCTTGCTGCTGTACAGCTTATGCACATCCAGAGGCTCGGCGATGATATCGGAAACGGTCATTCTGGGGTTCAGAGAGGAATAGGGATCCTGGAACACCATGGCGGATTTCTTGCGGTAGTCGATAATGTCCTGCTTGGTGACGATCTGCTTGCCATTGAACCAGATTTCACCGTCGGTGGGTTTATACAGGTGCAGCAGGGTGCGGCCAACGGTGGTTTTGCCGCAGCCGGACTCACCAACCAGACCCAGGGTTTCACCCTTGCGAATGGCGAAGGAAACATCGTCCACGGCCTTCAAGGGCGTGGTCTTGAACATGCCGGTATTGATGGGGAAGTATTCCTTGAGGTGCTTCACCTCAACCAGATTTTCGAAATCGCTCATTTTAAGACTCCGCCTCCTCTAGTTCTCCGTTTTCAAAGGCTTCCTTTACATTCATCCAGCAGGCGGCCTGGTGCCATTCGTTAATCTGCATCCGCTGGCAGCGCTCACGCATGCAAATCTTCATGGCAGCATCGCACCGGGGGGCAAAGGGGCAGCCCTTGGGCATATTCAGCAGGTCGATGGGGGTGCCGGTGATGGGATGCAGGCGGCTGCCGTCGCTGTCCACCGTGGGGATGGAGCGCATCAGACCCTTGGTATATTCGTGCTTGGGGTTGTAGAAAATCTCATCGGCGCTGCCCTGCTCGCAGATGGAGCCGGCGTACATGACAATGACCTCGTCGCACATCTGGGCCACCACACCCAAATCGTGGGTAATCATGATGATGGCCATGCCCAGTTCCTTTTGCAGCTGCTGCATCAACTCCAAAATCTGCGCCTGGATGGTTACGTCCAGAGCGGTGGTGGGCTCGTCGGCGATGAGAATATCCGGCTCACAGGCCAGAGCCATGGCGATCATAACACGCTGGCGCATACCGCCGGAGAACTCGAAGGGATACTGCTTCATCCGCTTTTCCGGCTCGTTGACGTTGACCAGCCGCAGCATTTCCACGGCCCGGTCCCAGGCCTGCTGCTTATTGCGGGGGGTGTGCAGCATAATGGCCTCCATCAGCTGGTGGCCGATGGTGTAGGTGGGGTTCAGAGAGGTCATGGGGTCCTGGAAGATGATGGAGATTTTGTTGCCCCGAATCTTCTTCATGCCCTCCTCACCGATGCCCACCAGCTCCTGCCCGTCGAATTTTACGGAGCCGGAGACAATCTTGCCGGTTTTTTCCAGAATCTGCATGATGGAGTAGGCGGTGACGGACTTACCGGAGCCGGACTCGCCCACGATGCCCAGAACCTTACCCCGTTCCAGGTTAAAGGAAACGCCGTTGACCGCCTTCACTTCACCCGCAGGGGTGAAGAAGGAGGTGTGCAGGTCTTTTACTTCTAACAATGCCATATTGATGCGTCCTCCTTAATTCTTCAGCTTGGGGTCGAAGGCATCCCGCAGACCGTCACCGAACAGGTTCAGAGACAGAACGATCAAGCTGATGACAACGGCGGGGATAATCAAGCGGTAGGCATAGCTGTTAATGCCGTTCAGAGCGTCCGAAGCCAGGGAACCCAGAGAGGGCATGGGCGCGTTCACGCCCAACCCTAAGAAGGACAGATAGCTTTCGGTGAAAATCGCGCTGGGAATCTGCAACGCGGTGGAGATGATGACCACACTGATGCAGTTGGGCAGCAGGTGCTTGCGGATGATCCAGCCGGCCTTGGCACCGGTGGCCTGGGCGGCCAGCACGTATTCCTGCTCCCGCAGGGACAGGATCTGACCGCGGATTAGACGGGCCATGGACACCCAGTACAGTAGGCCGAACACCAGGAACAGGGAAACCATATTGGTGCCCAGCTTTTCCAGGATCGTGCCTTCCAGCAAAGCGCCCAGGCTAACCTTCATCACGGAAGCCAGCAAAATGACCATCAAGGTGTCCGGCAGGGAGTAGATGATATCCACGATGCGCATGATAATGATGTCCACCTTGCCGCCGATATAACCGGAAATCGAACCGACCGTCAAGCCGATGATCAGCACGATAATGCTGGCGAAGAAGCCGACCGCCAGAGAAATGCGGGTGCCGTAGACCACACGGATGAAGTAGTCACGCCCCTGGGCATCGGTGCCAAAGATATGGGGGAACACCTTTTCACCATTGGCGATCCGCTTTTGCTCGGTTTCGCCGTACTGGAAGGGCGCCAGGTTATTATAGGAAGAATCCATGGGCTTACCGGGGGTGTTGCCCAGCATTTTGTCGTATTTATAGGGCCAGAAGAAAGGAATCAAAATGGAAGACAGGGTGATAATGATGATAAGGAACATGCTGGTAGCGGCAATCTTGTTCTTCATCAAGCGCTTCATGCCATCCTTAAAGAAGGTGGTAGAGGGGCGCATCTGCACCATATAGGCCTTTTCTTCCTCGGTTGCCGGGATAAAATCATCCACGTCCACATGCATGGAGAAAATTTTCTTTTTCATTCTCTGTCTCCTTACTCAAGGGTAATTCTGGGATCAACAACCTTATACAGAATATCGCTGACAAGGTTCATAATCACGATCAAGCAGGCAAGCACAATGGTGGTGCCCATGATCAGAGGATAATCCCGGTTGGTGATGGAGCTGACAAAGGCACGGCCGATGCCGGGCACAGCAAAGATCTGCTCAACCACCAGAGAACCGGTGACAATATAGGCCAGCATGGGGCCAAAGTAGGTGATGACGGGGATGAGGGAATTCTTCAGCGCATGGCCGAAAATGATCTTCAAGGGCGCGACGCCCTTTGCCCGGGCGGTGCGGATATAATCCTGGCCCAGA
This sequence comes from uncultured Clostridia bacterium, assembly GCA_945946745.1. Lineage (GTDB taxonomy): Bacteria > Bacillota > Clostridia > Oscillospirales > Oscillospiraceae > Faecousia. Next base: position 4,106 of record CAMEWZ010000011.1, read on the forward strand.
ACATCCAGCATGGAGCTGCGGGTCAGTCGGGTGATATAAGCCATGGGATACAGGGACAAGGTGATGATGGGCAGCACCAGTCCCTCGGCGGTAGAGCCGTTGGCGGGGAAGATGGGCCAATGCACCGCGAACAGCAGCAGAAGCAAGGTGCCCATAATAAAGGAGGGCATGGAGACGAAGGCGGTCGCCACCACCATGATGCCCTTGTCCAGCAGGGTGTTGCGGCGCAGCGCTGCCACACTGCCCAATACAATGCCCAGCGCCAGCGCCAGGAAAGCGGCAATGAGGCCAAGCTTTACGGAGGTTTTCATGCCGTCAGCGATGACATCCATGACCATACGGCCCCGGAGCTTCAGAGAGGGGCCGAAGTCCAGCTTGGTGACCACATCCTTTAAATAGGTGAAGTACTGCTCCATGACGGGCTTATCCAGGCCGTACTTGGCTTCCAGAGCGGCTTGCGCCTCTTTGGAGATGGCCTTTTCTGACATGAACGGCCCGCCGGGCACAGCGCGGGTGACGAAGAAGGTGACGGTAATGACAACCCACACCGTCAAGATCGCCAGCGCGATGCGCTTAAGGATATACATTAAGGTTTTTGTGTTCATAGGATCGTTCCTTTCTCGTATTTGCCATAACCCGGCGCAGGACGCGTGTTCTCAAAAATTTTGCCGTTTTTCAAACGGCAAAAAGCGGTGTACACCGCTTTTATGAACTTTTGATACGGAAGTTATGACATTTTCCCATCCCATACGAATATAACCTAAATTATATTATATAGAAAGGAATTAATCAACAAAGCGATGTGCTGAAAAATGGATGGATAATCACAAAGAATTTGTGCCTTTTGCACACGGACGAGTGTCTTTCTGCCACAATCTGGAGATCGTTCCAAAATTCGACGGGAAAATCGGGGATTTCTGACCGGATGGAAGGAGCGAAATCCCTTTTTTGAGGTAAAAATGAAAGATCCCCGGAACGGTTGACCAGACCGCTCCGGGAATCTTTCAGAGAAAAAGAGAGGTAAGAAAATGAAAAAGAATGAAATCCTTTAACTGATTTCATTATACCCTGGGGGTGTTAAAAAATAAGGGGGAAATTATTAAATAAGTATGAAGCAAGTAAAATAGGATGGCAAAAAATTATGCAGAATGACCAATTGTGAACATTTTGTAGCATTTGGAATCAAGCCCTTGACTTTTTTCCAAAATAGGCTATAGTTAAGGCAAAAGGAATTAGCACTCGAAGCGAGAGAGTGCTAACGCAAGGAAAGGAAGGATAGCTGTATGAATTTTAACAACTATACCCAGAAGTCTCTGGAAGCTGTCCAGAGCGCGCAGAATTTGGCTGTGCAGAATTCCCACCAGCAGCTGGAGCAGGTGCATCTGCTGCTAGCCCTGCTGCGACAGGACGGAGGGCTGATCCCTCAGCTATTGCGGAAAATGGATGTGACGGTGGAGAGCCTGGACGCTGCCGCCGCCGCGGAACTGCGGAAGATCCCCGCCGTGAAGGGCAGCCGGGAGGCTGACCGCTTCTATATCACAGCGGATGTGGATGCCACCTTCACCGCCGCGGAGGAACTGGCCAAGACCATGAAGGATGACTTCGTTTCCGTGGAGCATCTGTTCCTGGCGCTGCTGGATACGGCCCGGGGCGGCGTGAAGAATCTGTTTGAAACCTACCGCATCACCAAGGAAAACGCGCTGAAGGCGCTGCAAGCAGTTCGGGGCAATCAGCGGGTCACCTCCGACAGCCCCGAGGGCACCTACGATGCCCTGGAGAAGTACGGCACCGACCTGGTGAAACGGGCCAGGGAGCAGAAGATGGATCCGGTGATCGGCCGGGATGAGGAAATTCGGAATGTGGTTCGGATTCTGTCCCGAAAGACCAAAAACAATCCCGTGCTCATCGGCGAGCCTGGCGTGGGCAAAACCGCCATCGCTGAGGGCCTGGCCCAGCGGATCGTGAAGAAGGATGTGCCAAAGTCCTTGCAGGACAAGACCATTTTCTCCCTGGATATGGGCGCACTGATCGCCGGCGCCAAGTACCGTGGCGAATTTGAGGAACGGCTGAAGGCGGTGCTGAATGAGGTCAAGCAGTCCGAGGGCCGGATCATCCTGTTCATCGATGAGCTGCACACCATTGTGGGCGCTGGCAAGACCGAGGGCAGCATGGACGCGGGCAACCTGCTGAAGCCTATGCTGGCCCGGGGCGAGCTGCACTGCATCGGCGCCACCACCCTGGACGAGTACCGGCAATATATTGAAAAGGACGCGGCCCTGGAACGCCGGTTCCAGCCGGTGCAGGTGGATGAACCCACGGTGGAGGACACCATCGCCATCCTTCGGGGCTTGAAGGAGCGCTACGAGGTATTCCACGGCGTAAAGATCGCGGACTCCGCCATCATCGCCGCCGCCACCTTGTCCCACCGGTATATCACCGACCGGTTCCTGCCGGACAAGGCCATCGACCTGATCGACGAGGCCTGCGCCCAGATCCGGACGGAAATGGATTCCATGCCCACAGAACTGGACGCGGTGTCCCGGAAGATCATTCAGATGGAGATCGAGGAAGCGGCGCTGAAGAAGGAAGAGGACGAACTGTCCAAGGGTCGTCTGGCCGAACTGCAAAAGGAGTTGGCCGAGGAGCGGGACAAGTTCAACGCCATGAAAGCCCAGTGGGAGAATGAAAAGAACGCCATTGGCAAGGTTCAGCAGCTGCGGGAGAAGATCGAGGACTTGAACCGTCAGATCGAAGCCGCCGAGCAGAGCTATGACCTGGAAAAGGCCGCCGAGCTGAAATACGGCCGTCTGCCTGAGGCCAAGAAGCAGCTGGAGGAAGAGGAACGCCGTGCCCAGTCCGCCAAGGAGAGCAACATCCTCCGGGATCGGGTTACCGATGAGGAAATCGCCAAAATCGTGGAGCGCTGGACGGGGATTCCCGTATCCCGGCTGGTTCAGGGCGAGCGGGAGAAGCTGCTGCACCTGGACGAGACCCTGCACAAGCGGGTGGTGGGCCAGGACGAGGCGGTTCAGGCCGTCACCGAGGCCATTCAGCGCAGCCGGGCCGGCATCCAGGATCCCAACCGTCCCATCGGTTCGTTCCTGTTCCTTGGCCCCACGGGCGTTGGCAAGACGGAGTTGGCCAAGACTCTGGCCCAGGCCCTGTTCGACGACGAAAACAACCTGGTGCGGATCGATATGTCCGAGTATATGGAGAAATTCTCCGTCTCCCGTCTGATCGGAGCGCCTCCCGGATACGTGGGTTACGAGGAAGGCGGCCAGCTGACGGAGGCCGTCCGCCGCAAGCCCTACAGCGTGGTGCTGTTTGACGAGGTGGAGAAGGCTCATCCCGATGTGTTCAACATTTTGCTCCAGGTTCTGGATGACGGACGGATCACCGATTCCCAGGGCCGGACGGTGGATTTCAAGAACACCATCTTGATTCTAACCTCCAACCTGGGTTCCGAGTACCTCTTAAACGGCATCAATCCCGACGGAACCATCCAGGAGGAAGCCAAGGCCCAGGTACAATCCCTGCTGCGGCGCACCTTCCGTCCCGAATTCTTGAACCGACTGGACGAGATCGTGTTCTACAAGCCCTTGACCCGGGAAAACGTTACCGAGATCATCAACCTGCAAATTGGCAAGCTGAATAGCCGCCTGGAGGAGCAGCAGATCAAGGTAGAGCTGACCAAGGCGGCAAAGGACGCCATTGTGGAAGCGGCCTACGATCCCCAGTACGGCGCCCGTCCTCTGCGCCGGTATGTCCAGCATACGGTGGAGACCATGCTCAGCAAGCGCCTGCTGAGGGGCGACATCACCCCCGGCCAGACCGTTACGGTGGATGCCGTGGACGGCGAACTGGCAATGCGATAAAGCAGAAAGCTGCCGCGGGAGAATTCCCGCGGCAGCTTTTGCGCAAAAAGACAGTATCTTATTTTCGGTATTCTGAGGGTTTTGTGGAGAATCCCTATTGAAACCGAATATTTTTGGTGTTATACTCTCCCTCAGAAGCAGATATGAGGTGAGGCTATGACGGAGCAGAGGCTCTTTTCCAATGACAAATTAATCCGATTGATTCTTCCTCTGGTGATCGAGCAGGGCTTGACCATTCTGGTGGGGATGTGCGATGGCATCATGGTGTCCTCCGTAGGGGAGGCGGCGATTTCCGGCGTGTCTCTTGTGGACATGATTAATGCGGTGGTGCTGACCCTGTTCGCGGCCCTGTCTACCGGCGGCGCGGTGGTGACCAGCCAGTTTTTGGGTGCGCGGCAGCCGGAGAAGGCCCGGCGCAGTGCCGGTCAGCTGGTGCTCATGTCCCTGGGACTGGGCGTGGCGGCAATGGTGCTGTGTCTGGTATTCTCCCGGGGGCTGCTGCGGCTGTTCTTTGGCTCCATCGCGCCGGAGGTGATGACGGCGGGACTGCTGTATCTGCGCCTTACCGCGCTGTCCTTCCCCTTTATCGCGCTGTACAACGCGGGAGCGGCGATTTTCCGCAGCACCGGCAACAGTAAGGTGTCCATGAAGGTCAGCGTTCTGATGAACATCATCAATGTGGCGGGAAACGCGCTGTGCATTTTTGTGCTGAAGATGGGCGTCGCCGGTGTGGCGGTGCCCACGGTGGTATCCCGGGCGGTGGCCGCGGTGGTGATCCTTGCCCTGGCTGCGAATCCCAGGCAGGAACTGTTCCTGGAGCGGAAAAGCCTTGCCCAGATTGACCGCCCCATGATGGGCAGCATTTTGCACATTGGCATTCCCTCTGCCTGCGAAAACAGCTTCTTCCAGTTTGGACGGCTGATTGTGGTGAGCATGATTGCCCTGTTCGGCACGGTGCAGACCTCCGCCAACGCAGTGGCCAATACCCTGGACAGCGTGGGCATCATCATCGGGCAGGCCATGGGCCTGGCGATGGTGACTGTGGTAGGGCAGAGTGTGGGCGCCGGAGATCAGAAGCAGGTGCGCTTTTATGTCAAAAAGCTGATGCTCTGGACATACCTGCTGATGGGCGTGAGCAATCTGGCGATCATCCTATTTTTGAATCCGCTGATCGGATTGTACCGCTCCCTGTCGCCGGAGACGGTGGCGTTGGCCCGGGATCTGGTGCTGCTCCACTCGGTTTTTGCCATTGCCATGTGGCCTGCGTCTTTCGTTTTGCCCAATGCCCTTCGCGCGGCCAACGATGTCCAGTTTACCATGTGGGTGGGGGTTGGCTCCATGATTCTATTCCGCATAGTTGGCTCCTGGGTGCTGTGCGTGCAGCTTGGCTGGGGGGCTATGGGTGTGTGGATCGCGATGATCTTGGATTGGGTGTGTCGCATCAGCTTCTATGTTCCGAGAATGCTCTCCGGAAAGTGGAAGACCAAGTATCGACCGGGCTGATTACAGCGCCCAGTGGGGCAGCTGCTCAAAAACCAGAGTGCGTCCCCGAAAGGGAAACGCAATCCGGCAGGAAAACAGCATCGGGGCGGGGGAGGAATCCCTCGCCCCATATTTGTGGTCGCCCACCAGGGGATAGCCCCGGCTGGCGAACTGCACCCGAATTTGGTGCGTCCTGCCGGTGTGCAGGCGAACGCGAACCAGGCTGGTTTCCCCGGCGGATAGCAGGACATATTCCAGCCGGGCCTTTTTCACGCCGCCCCGCATCCGATTGACCACGAATACCTTGTTTTTCCGGCTGTCCTTCCACAGAAGATCCTCCCAGTCGCCCTGTTCCGGCGGGGTGCCGTGTACCAGAGCTACATATTCTTTTTGAAAGGCGCCTTCCTGGATGGCCTTGGAGAGGGAGGCGGCTGTCCTGGAATTCCGGGCGTAAACCATAACGCCGCCCACATTCTTGTCCAGACGGTGGATGGGGAATAGGTCGCCGCCCAAAGCGTCCTTCAAAGCATTTGGCAGCTGCGTTTCAGAATCCAGCCCAACGGGCTTGACGCAGACGGCAAGATCATGATCGGAATAGAGAATTTCCATAGGTTGTCCTCCCGAAAAAAGGAAATTTTCCATAGTATATCACAAAAATGGGAAAAGAGAAAGAAAATGTAGCCTGGTCTTGACAATTTCTGCTATAATAGCAGTAAAGAATGGAGGAGGAGAGCGATGACGACCCAAGACTATCAGCGCAAGTCCCCGCTGATGATTTTTTTGAGCTATTTTAAGCGGCACAAGGGACTGTTTGCCGTGGATGTGCTCTGCGCCGTGGGAATCGCAGCAATTGATCTGGCGTTTCCCCTGGTGACCCGCAGCGCGTTGTATGACATGCTGCCCAACCGGATGTATCGCACCTTTTTCCTGGTGATGGCGGCGGTGGTGGCAAGCTATTTGCTGCGCTCGTTTTTAAATTACATTGTGACCTATTTCGGCCACACCTTCGGCATTCGGGTGGAGGCGGACATCCGCAGGGATCTGTTCAGCCATATGCAGGAGCTGAGCTTCGATTTTTACGACCGCAATCGGACGGGCAAGCTGATGGCCCGGCTGACCTCGGATTTGTTTGAGCTCACGGAGCTGGCCCACCATGGGCCGGAGGATTTGCTGACCTCGGTGCTGACGATTTTTGGCGCGCTGGCAGTGATGGCTTCCATCCGCTGGCAGCTGGCGGTGATTGTGGCGCTGATGATCCCCATTTTCCTGGCGGTGGTGATGGCAATGCGGGGCCGCATGGGCCGGGCTTCCGCCGTGGCTAAGGAGAAGGTTGGCCATATCAATCAAGAGATCGAAAGCAGCCTGTCCGGAATTCGCACCGCCAAGGCCTTTGCCAACGAGGATGTGGAGCGGGGCCGTTTCCAAGCCGCCAACGAGATTTACAAAACCTCAAAACGGGAATTCCATAAGGCCATGGGCTTGTTCCACAGCAGCGTGGAATTCTTCCTATGCAGTTTGAATGTGGTGGTGGTGGGAATCGGCGGCTACTATGTGATGCAGGGGCAGATGGACTACCGGGATCTGATCACCTTCAACCTCTATATTGCCTCTTTTGTCACGCCTATGCGCAAGCTCAGCAGCTTTTCGGAGCTGTTCGCCAACGGTTTTGCCGGACTGAACCGGTTTGTGGAGGTGATGCGCACCGAACCCACCATCCAGGATAAGCCAGGCGCGGAGGCGCTGACGGATGTCCGGGGGGCGGTGAAGGTGGAGCATGTGTCCTTTGCCTACGGCGGCGACCTGGCGGTGCTCCAGGATGTAAGCCTGGACATCGCTCCTGGGGAGACGGTGGCCATTGTAGGCCCCTCCGGCGGCGGAAAAACTACCTTGTGCCAGCTGATTCCCCGGTTTTACGATGTGACCAGCGGCGCCATTACCATCGATGGCCGGGATATCCGGGATGTGACCCAGCGGAGCCTGCATGAGAACATCGGCATCGTGCAGCAGGATGTGTTCCTGTTTGCGGATACGGTTTTGGAGAACATCCGCTACGGCAAGCCCGGCGCTTCCCTGGAGGAAGTGGTGGAGGCCGCGAAAAAGGCGGAAATTTACGACGATATCCAGGCCATGCCCCAGGGCTTCCAGACCTATGTGGGAGAGCGGGGAACGCTTCTGTCCGGCGGGCAGAAGCAGCGCATTGCCATCGCCCGGATTTTCCTGAAAAACCCGCCCATTCTGATCCTGGACGAGGCCACCTCTGCACTGGATTCCGTGACGGAGGCCAAGATCCAGCGGGCCTTTGACACCCTGGCGGTGGGGCGCACGACCCTCATTATCGCCCACCGCCTGAGCACCATCCGGGGGGCGGATCGGATCGTGTCCATTGCCGATGGGGTGATTACCGAGTGCGGCTCTCACCAGCAGCTGCTGGAGAACAACGGCATTTATGCCCAGCTGTACAAGACCCAGAACACCCCGGATGCCATGGAACGGAAGTGAGGAAGCTGCCATGGTGCGAGTAAAAGGAAAGGAAAACACCACGCTGGATGTCTGCAAGGCGTTGGCCTGCGTGATTGTGACTACGGCCCATCTGCCCTCGCTGTTTACCAGCGAAGTGGGGCATGTCTATTTCAATGAATGGTATCTGCGGTTTTGCGTCCCGTTTTTCTTTGTCTGCTCAGGATATTTTTTCCAGAAGGCTTCCGACAAGAGAAAACCTCTCAAGCGCATGGCCTGGCTGCTGGCGCTGTGCTACACGCTGTATCTGCCGGCGGTGCTGGAAGGGGCGGAGGGCATTTCCAGGGTGATTTCCAAGCTGCGCTGGAATCTGGTGTTTGGATATGAGCACCTGTGGTATCTGAACGCGGCCATGGAGGGGATGCTTGCGTGGTATCTCCTGGAAAAAATACCGATGGTAAAAAAGGGACTGCGCAAGCTGGCGGTTCCGGGGAGCATCCTGCTGATACTGGCGGGGGCGCTGCTGGATGAACACTACCGTCTCATGGACAATGGAGCTGTGCGGGCGGCGGGAGAATTTCTCTCGGCCTTTGGCGGCCCCCGCAATGTGCTGTTTATGGGGCTGCCGCTGCTGCTTTTGGGCGGAGCCATGGCTCGCCATGAGGATACGGTTCGCAGGGTTCCGGCCTGGGCGCTGGTGGCGCTGTGGGTGGTGCTGCGGGGGCTGGCCTATTGGGAGTGCGGCTATCTGTATGAAAACCTGGGGCCGACCATCAGCTGCGATCTGACCTTCTTTGGCTGCTGGCCGGCGCTGTGCCTGTTTGCCCTGGCCGGGAAGTTCCAGCTGCCGATCCCGGTGAAGCTGGCCAAGTGTCTCAGACGAATGGCGGAATATGTGTACATCCTGCATCCGCTGATCGCGGCGCTGATTCTGAAGTACATTCCCCTGACCCCGGTTCCCCTGTGGCTGAGTACGGTGGCCCTGTGCGGTGCAATCTATCTACTGCTGGAAAGGCAATTCGCCTTGAAGCAGGCATAAATCAAGAAGGAGGCTGCCAGGCGGCAGCCTCCTTTGCTATGGACTTATTTTGCGGCGGCGATAAGCTGTTTCAGATAGGCAATGTTTTCCTCCAGCTTTTCCCGGGTGGGCTTCTCGTTGGAGAAATCCTCCACAGACAGCACACCGTCGTATCCGACCTTGACCAGGGCCTGGATCAGGGCTTTCAGGTTGGCGGAGCCCTTCTTGAGGGGCATCCAGCTCTGGGTGTACTTGGTGGCGCCGAATTCATCCTCTCCGGCGGGAACCAGGGCGGCGTTCTTGATGTGGACGTGGGCCAGGTAGTCGCCCAGCATGTCAAAACTCTTGTTGTAATCCTCGTAGCCCTCGTAGACCATGTTGCCGGGATCGAAGATCACGCCGAAGTAGTTGGGATCGAAGCCCTCCAGCACCCGCATGGCGGAGCTGGCGCTGGAAATCATCATGCCGTGATGGGTCTCAATGAGCATTTTGACGCCATACTTTTTCAGCATAGGCTCCACATGGCGAAGATAGTTCCGGGTGTCCTCAAACTGCTGGGCATAGGGCTTGCTGGGGTCATACTTGTCCATGGGGCCGCGGATGCTCTTGCAGCCGATCGATGCGGCGGCTTCCAGAACATGCTCCAGGGTCTCGTCGTCTCCCCGCAAGGTGGTGGCCAGATTCACGATCTCGAGGCCCGCCTCGTCGCATAGGGCTTTGGCCTTTTTGCATTCTTCCACAATGTTGGCCACGTCCAGAGTGGACTTGTTGTCCAGCCAGTAGCGGAAGGCGTAGGTGTCAACCCCCTGGGGGAACATGGAACGGGGAACACCGGCGGTGGAGTCCACCCGCCATTCCACAGCATCATAGCCCATTTCCTTAATGAGGGCCACGGATTCGGGAATGCTGTATTCCGGCAGGCTGACAGTGTAAACGGCTAGTTTCATAACGCATTTCTCCTTTTAGATATTCTATGTGCATTATAACGTATTACAGCAAGAAATACAAGGGGGAGAATTGGATGTTTTGTACGAAACAAGCCGGGGCCACTAAGGACGCGACTGTATGATGCGTTGGAGCGTATATTCCAAAAATTCTTCCAGGGTGGGAGTGCTCCCTTTTCGGAGGATTGCGGCCCACTTCGCTTGCATGTCCGGATCGGTGCTTTTTGGGCTTCTTCCAGGGCAAGCGTCATTTCCGCGCGAACGGCTTCGGGTGTGGTGTGGTGCTTCGCGGCGATCTGATTAATGATTTTATCTGTATTTATCATCCTTTATCCTTCCATAAAAGCGTTTTGAGAAAATAGGCGAGAAATGCGGCAGATTTCATAATATCTATATTAACGCATAAAATGACTTCTGCCAATAGCGTAGCGGTGTTTATACAAGGTTTATGCCTAGCGGGGATTGCCTTAAAATAGATACGAGGTGAGACCATTGAAGCAGGAGTATAAACCGCTGTATGAAAAATTTGGATTGAATGTGGTATATTACAGAAAGCGAAAGAAGCTGACGCAGCTTCAGCTGGCGGAATTGGTGGATATTGATAGAAGTCATATTAGTGCGATAGAACTTGGAAACGTTGGGGTTTCTATGGATGTGATCTTTCGGTTGAGTGAGGTTTTAGAGATTAGCCCCAAGGATCTGTTTGATTTCAGATAGTATTCAGCGTCTATTTGGTACTGGTATCACGAACAGAGTATAGGGGTATGCGAAAATGCAAGACTATTCTCCTTTGTGGGAGACGATGGAGCGAAAAGGTATCAGCCAATATCGCCTGCTGAAATCCGGCATCGATAACAAGACTTTGGACGCATTGAAAAAGGGAAAAAACATTACCATGTTGACCTTGGGCATCACCGCACAATGGGCACTGCGGGCTTCGGCGGATCTTTTGCCCCAATCGCGCAGTATGAAAAATGGGAAATACATCCAGTATTCCCGCATTTTCCATACTTTCGCTTGTGCCAAAATCTCACGCCGAATCTCCTTGCCCCATTATGTGGTGATGCCCTTGGAAAAACTCTGCACCATTTTGGATTGCACACCCAATGAAATCGTCCGGTTCCAAAATCAGAAATAAAACCGCCTCCTCAGAGGCGGTTTTGCTATTTTCCTTACATCTTCTCCGGTGCGGAGAAGCCCAGCAGGCGGATGCTGGTTTCCAGCACATCTTTGGCAAGGCCCAGCAGGGCGATGTTTCCGGCCTTGACAGCGGCGTCCTCTTCCTTGAGCACGGGGGTCTCATGGTAGAACTTGTTGACGCAGCCGGCCAGGTCGTAGATATAGGCGCAGATCAGATTGGGGGCGGAAGATGCTAGGGCGCTTTCCAAAGCGGGGGCGAACTTGGTAATGGCGATCATCAGATCCTTGGCGAAGCCATTGACAGGACTCTGGATGGGAAGCTTCTCCCAATCGCCGTATTTGGAAAGAATGGACTTAATGCGCACGATGGTGTACAGGATATAAGGGCCGGTGTTGCCCTCAAAGGCGGCGAAGCGATCCATGTCGAACACATAGTCCTTGGTGGGCTGGTTGCTAAGATCGCCGTATTTCAAGGCGGCCAGGGCGATCTTGGCGGTGGTGGCGTCCACCTCATCCTCCACGACGATCCGGTTTTCCACCACCTTGGCCCGGACAAAGGCGGTCATATCGGCAATCAGCTGCTCTAAGCGCATGACGCCGCCCTCCCGGGTCTTGAAGGGCTTGCCGTCGGCGCCGTTCATGGTGCCGAAGCCCAGGTGCTCCAGCTCCACATTGGAGGGCACGATGCCGCCCTTTCTCGCGGCACGGAACACCTGCTCAAAGTGCAGGGCCTGCCGCTTGTCGGTGACATAGAGCATCTTGTCCGGGTGGAAATCCTGCATCCGCTGAACCATGGTAGCCAGATCCGTGGTGGCGTAGATGGAGGAGCCGTCGGACTTCACCAGAATGCAGGGAGGAACCTCCTTCTTGTCGGAATCCTCCGCCACGGGGATCACCAGCGCCCCTTCGCTTTCCACGGCCAGACCCTTGGCCTTGAAGCCCTCGATCATGGCAGGGATGTAGGGGTCGGCATCGCTTTCGCCCAGCCAGGACTCGAAGTGCACGTCCAGGGAATCGTAGATTTTGGTCATGTCCGCCACGGACAGCTTCATGATGTGCTGCCAGATGGCCCGGTAGCCCCGGCGGCCGCTTTGCAGCTCGTAGGTGGCGGTGTGGGCCCGCTGGGCGAAGGCCTCGTCCACCTTCTTCTTGGCGGAGGCGGCGGGGTAGATTTCTTCCAGCTCGGAGATGGTGAAAGGAGGCTCGGAGGGGTATTCCCCGGTGAAATCCGGGTCAAAATAGGGTAGCTCCGGCTGGCGCTCCTGCAACTCCGCGATGATGAGGCCCATCTGCAAGCCCCAGTCTCCCAGGTGGATGTCGCCGATGGCGTTGTAGCCGAAGAACCGGTACAGCCGCTTCAGGCTCTCACCAATGATGGCGGAGCGCAGGTGACCGATGTGCAGGGGCTTGGCCACATTCGGCCCGCCGTAGTCCACCACGATGGTCTTGCCCGCGCCGGACTTTTCCACACCGAAATCCTCCGCGGTGCGCATGGCTTCCAGATAGCCTTGCAGGAAATGACCGGACAGCTTCAGGTTGATGAAGCCGGGCATGACCGCTTCCACCAGGGAGTAGTCGGCGGCGTCCAGCTTTTCCACCACGGCCTTGGCGATCTGAATGGGGGCGCATTTGTATTGCTTGGCGGCGGCCAGGGCGCCGTTGCACTGGTACTCGCACAGGTCGGGCCGGTTGGAGACCGACACCTTGCCAAAGGAAGCGTCATACCCCGCCTCGGCGAAGGCCCGCTGCATTTTGGCGGTGATAATGTCTAAAATCTTTTCCATTATTCTGCTTTCTCCTTATTCTCCGCCATCCAGGCCAGGTAATCGTCGTAGGTGCCATACTTGTCGATGATGGTGCCGTCGGGCTGGAAGGCGATGACCCGGTTACAGGTGGAGGTCAGCATTTCGTGGTCGTGGGAGGCAAGCAGCACCACACCGGGGAAGGCTTCCAGCCCCTTGTTGACAGCCTGGATGGATTCCATGTCCAGGTGGTTGGTGGGCTGATCCAGCAGCACCACGTTGGCGCCGCTTAGCATCATTTTGCTCAGCATACAGCGGACTTTCTCGCCGCCGGAGAGGACGTTCACGGGCTTGAACACATCCTCGTTGCTGAAGAGCATCCGGCCCAGGAAGCCCCGGAGGTACACATCGTCCTTCTTGGCGGAGTACTGCCGCAGCCAGTCCACCAGCTCCATCTGGTTGCCTTCAAAATATTCGCTGTTGTCCTTGGGCAGGTAGCTGCGCACGGTGGACACGCCCCACTTGACGCTGCCCTCGTCCGGCTCCAGTTCGCCCATGAGCACCTTGAACAGGGCGGTCTGAGCCAGCTCGTTTTCACCTACAAAGGCGATTTTGTCGGTGCGGTTCACGGAGAAGTAGACCTTGTCCAGCAGCTTGACCCCGTCCACAGTGACGGATACGTCCTTGACGGTGAGCACATCCTTGCCCAGTTCCCGCTCCGGCTGGAAGCCAACGAAGGGATAGCGGCGGGTGGAGCAGGGCATTTCCTCCACGGTCAGCTTGTCCAGGAGCTTCCGGCGGGCGGTAGCCTGCTTGGCCTTACTTTTGTTGGCGGAGAAGCGCTGGATGAACAGCTGCAATTCCTCAATCTTTTCCTGGTTCTTCTTGTTCTTGTTGCGGATCATGGCCTGAACCATCTGGCTGGATTCGTACCAGAAGTCGTAGTTGCCCACGTACATCTTGATCTTGCCGTAGTCGATATCCACCGTGTGGGTGCAGACGGTGTTCAGGAAGTGGCGATCGTGGGAGACAGCGATGACCATGCCGGGGAAGTCCAGCAGGAAATCCTCCAGCCAGTTGATGGCCTCGATGTCCAGGTTGTTGGTGGGCTCGTCCAGCATGACGATGTCGGGGTTGCCGAACAGGGCCTGGGCCAGCAGCACCTTCACCTTCAGCCGGGGGTCGGTGGAGCCCATCAGATCATAGTGCAGCTCCGTGCCGATGCCCAGGCCTTGGAGCAGGCGGGAGGCGTCGGACTCCGCTTCCCAGCCGCCCAGCTCCGCGAATTCCGCCTCCAGGTCAGCGGCCCGCAGGCCGTCCTCATCGGAGAAGTCCGGCTTTTCATAGATGGCGTCCTTTTCCTTCATCACATCGTACAGGTGCGCGTTTCCCATGATGACGGTGTCCAGAATGGTAAAGTCATCGTAGGCGTTCTGATTCTGCTTCAGAACGGAGACCCGCTTGCCGGGATCGATGGTGACAGAGCCGGTGGTGGAATCCAGATCTCCTGTCAGAATGCGCAGGAAGGTGGATTTGCCCGCGCCGTTGGCGCCGATGATACCATAGCAGTTGCCGGGCAAAAATTGCAGATCCACATGCTGGAACAGCCACTGGC
>CAMEWZ010000012.1 GCA_945946745.1 uncultured Clostridia bacterium
CTCATTATGATCTTCCTATCAAAAACTTCCATTCTTGCGAATGAATGTTTTTTATTGAATATCAGTATGAAATATCGGAATATAAAAGCTGCATATTGTGAATGAAAATACAAATTATACAAAAATTTACCCTGGAAATACAGACATTTTGGCGGGAGTAACGCAATTTATTCGTTGCCAGATTGCACCATTTGTGGTAAAATTCGACTTATAGTAAGTGCAGCGGGAATTCCGCCAATGCATTTTTACAAAGGAGGCGTTCCCCTTGGCAAAATATTTGGTCAAACGAGTGGCAATGATGCTGGCGGCAATGCTGGCCATTTGCCTGCTGACGTTCTGCTTGATGCACGCGGTTCCCGGCGGCCCCTTTACCAATGACCGAAAGGTGACCCCGGAGGTGGAGGCGGCGCTGAATGAGAAATTTGGCCTGGATCAGCCGCTGACGACCCAGTTCTTTAGCTATATGAAGGGCGTGCTCCATGGCGACTTCGGCCCCTCTTACAAATACACCGGTAAGACGGTGAACGAGTTTATTGAGAACGGCTTTCCCGTATCTGGCAAGCTGGGGCTTATCACCATCGTGTTTGTCCTGCTGGCCGCGATTCCCATGGGCATTCTGGCGGCGGTGAAAAACGGGAAGTGGCAGGATATGGCCATTATGACGGCGGCAACCATTGGCGTGACCATTCCTTCTTTTGTCATCGCCTCCATATTGGTACACTTCTTCTGCTACCGGCTGGGCTGGCTTCCTGCCTACGGCCTGGACAGCTGGAAGGGCTACATCCTGCCGGTGGTTGCCCTGGGCGGCTATTCTGTCAGCTACCTGGCCCGACTCACCCGCTCCAGCCTGCTGGAGGTGATGGGCCAGGATTACATCCGCACCGCCCGGGCCAAGGGCCTGCCCGAATTCAAGGTCATCACCCGCCACGCTCTGCGCAACGCCCTGCTCCCGGTGATCACCGTGCTGGGCCCCACGGTGGCAAACCTGCTCACCGGAAGCTTTGTGGTGGAGAACATCTTCGCAATTCCCGGCCTGGGCAAGTACTTCGTCAACAGTGTCTCCCAGCGGGACTACACCACCATCATGGGCGTCACCATTTTCTATGCGGCTTTCCTCATGGCGATGGTGCTGGTGGTAGATCTTTTCTACTGCTTGATCGACCCCCGGATCAAATACGACTAAGGGAGGGCACACCATGTCCGTACAAGCTGACAAATGGGCGCCGTTGGAGCAGTCCAGCGAGAGCCGTGAAAAAATCTGGAGCAAGAACCGCACCTTCGCCGGAGATGTTTGGTTCCGTTTCCGCCGCAAGCCCACCGCCATTGCAGGGCTTGTGATGATCGTTTTGTTTCTGCTGTTTTCCCTGGTGGGGCCGATGTTTACCCCCTATTCCTATTCCGATCAGAATCTGGCCATGGTCAATATCCCGCCGCTGATGAAGGTTTACGATGTGGGGTCGTGCCAGGTGTACATCACCCCCTCTCTGAAGCTGATTCAGATGGATGCTGAGGGCAACCTCTCCCGGGCCCTTTCCCCCGTGCGGACGGAAAACGGGAAGTCTATGATGATCTTTGACTGCGACGGCAAGGAAGTGGCCCTTTACTA
The DNA here is from genome assembly GCA_945946745.1 of uncultured Clostridia bacterium. Lineage (GTDB taxonomy): Bacteria > Bacillota > Clostridia > Oscillospirales > Oscillospiraceae > Faecousia. The sequence goes on from CAMEWZ010000012.1 coordinate 1,607, forward strand.
CGGCAGTTCTACCTACGTAATCTGCGACGAGACCACCGGCAATATTTACCCCTCCGGGTATCGGTGGTGCCGGGATCATGTGCTGGGAACCGATGCCCTGGGCCGGGATATTCTGGCCCGACTGATGTACGGCACCCGGGTTTCTCTGATGGTGGCCTTCGTCTCCGTGCTGGTGAATCTGGTCATCGGCATTCTCTACGGCGGCGTGGCCGGGTATTTGGGCGGCGCGGTGGACGCGGTGATGATGCGAATTGTGGATATTATCAGCACCATCCCGCTGACGCTGTACGTGATTCTGATTATGATGATCTTCGGCCAGGGCCTGCAAAGTATTATCATCGCGCTGGGCTGCGTCTATTGGGTGGACATGGCCCGGGTGGTTCGGGGACAGGTTTTGGGACTGAAGCAGCAGGAATTTGTACTGGCGGCCCGTACCATCGGTTCCTCCCCCCGCACAATCCTCATGCAGCACTTGATCCCCAATGCCATGGGCTCCATCCTGGTGACGGCCACCATGCTGATCCCCTCTGCCATCTTTATGGAGGCGTTCCTGGGATATCTGGGCATCGGTCTGCGGCCGCCCCTGGCCAGCCTTGGCACCATGTGCAACGATGCCAACGCCAACCTGCGCACCAGCCCCCACGAACTGCTGATTCCGGCGCTGGTGATCTGCCTCATCATGTTCGCCTTTAACTTCGTAGGCGACGGCATGCGGGACGCGCTGGATCCGAAACTGAAGAAATGAGGTGGCAGAACAAATGGAATCGATCCTCACAGTGAACAATTTAAAGACCACCTTTTATACCAGCAGCGGCACGGTGCAGGCCGTCCGGGGGATTTCCTTTGAAGTGGGAAAGGGCGAGATCGTGGGCATCGTGGGTGAGTCCGGCTCCGGAAAGAGCGTCACCTCCATGTCCGTCCTCCGGCTGCTGCCCAGCACAGCCCGAATCGATCCCGAAAGCACCATCGTCTTTGAGGGAACGGACTTAACCGCCCTGTCCATGAACCAGCTGCGTGCCATCCGGGGTCAGAAAATCGCCATGGTGTTCCAGGATCCCATGTCCTCGCTGAACCCCTTGATCCGGGTGGGCAAGCAGGTGGAGGAGATGCTGAAAATCCACCACAAGGAACTGTCCAAGCAGCTGCTGCGGGAGAAGGTATTGGAGCTGTTCCGCCAGGTGCGGATTCCCGAGCCGGAGAAGCGGTACAATGAATTTCCCCACCAGTTTTCCGGCGGCATGCGCCAGCGGGTGATGATTGCCATGGCCCTGGCGAACAAGCCGGATCTGCTCATTGCCGATGAACCGACCACGGCCCTGGATGTGACCATCCAGGATCAGATTCTGAAGCAGCTGCGCACCCTCCAGCGGGAGTCCGGCGCCAGCATTATCTTCATCACCCACGATCTGGGGGTGGTGGCGGAGCTGTGCCAGCGGGTGCTGGTGATGTATGGCGGCCTCATTATGGAGGAGGCGCCCATTGACGAGCTGTTCGAGCATCCCCTTCATCCCTATACCCTGGGACTGCTGGCCTCCGTGCCCTCCCTGCACCAGGATAAACAGGGCCGGTTGACCTCCATTCCCGGCTCCCCGCCGGATATGACCAAGCCGCCCGAGGGCTGTCCCTTCGCCCCCCGGTGTCCCTACGCCCGGCAGATCTGCGCCAGGGAGCAGCCGCCCTATGTTTCCTTCGGGGAGCACCGCCGCTCCATGTGCTGGCTTTTGCAGCCGGACGCCCCGGCGGAAAATAACCCGTTCCGAAAGGAGGCGGCGAAATGAGCAAGCCGATTCTGGAGGTGGAGCACCTCACCCAGCATTTTAAGATCAACCGAAAAGAAGTGGTACACGCGGTGGATGACGTTTCCTTCACCATTGCCCGGGGGCAGACCCTGGGGCTGGTGGGAGAATCCGGCTGCGGAAAATCCAGCTGCGCCCGCTCCATTATCCGGATTTATGACCCCACCGGCGGCAAGATTCTTCTGGACGGCGAGGACATTACCCATATGTCCCAGAAGGAGCTTCAGCCCCGGCGGAAGAAGATGCAGATGATCTTCCAGGATCCCTACGCCTCCCTAAACGCCCGGATGACGGTGCGGGACATCATCGCGGAGCCCCTGCTTGCCCACCATATTGTGAAGTCCAAGGAAGAAGCCAACGATTATGTCTATCCCATCCTGGAACGGGTAGGCCTGACCCGGGAACACGCCGGGCGCTATGCCCATGAATTCTCCGGCGGCCAGCGCCAGCGGGTGGGCATTGCCCGGGCCCTGGTGCTCCAGCCGGAGCTGGTGATCTGCGACGAGCCCATCTCCGCTCTGGATGTGTCCATCCAGGCCCAGGTGGTCAACCTGCTGCGGGATTACCAGGAGGAAAAGGGGCTGGCCTATCTCTTTATCGCCCACGATCTGTCCATGGTGCGCTATGTCTCCGACATGGTGGGCGTGATGTACCTGGGGCAACTGGTGGAGCTGTGCGGCGCGGAAGAAATTTACAGCCATCCCTTGCACCCCTACACCCAGGGCCTGCTGGCCTCCATCCCGGTGGCCAATCCCAAGCTGGCCCGGGAGAAGCAGACCAGCGGCATCGAGGGCGACCTGCCCAGCCCAGTCAATCCCCCCAGCGGCTGCCGGTTCCGCACCCGCTGCCCTTACGCCAAAGCAGTTTGCGCGGAGGTGGCTCCCTGTATGCATGAGGTGGCCCCGGGCCACAGCCTGGCATGCCATCTGTATGACTGACCCCTTTATTTCATTTGACCTGGCGGATGCTCCGCTTGTCAATAATTCTCCGGCAATGAGATTCAGAAAGGAAGATTGCTATGAAAAAACTCGTGTCCCTTGCCCTGGCCGTTCTGATGTGCCTGAGCCTGGCTGCCTGCGGTGGCAGCAGCTCCGGCGGCGGAAACATCAGCGACATGGCCGCTGCTACCACCGCAGCCCCGGCCAGCACCACCCCCGCTGCCGATGTGGCCCAGGAGCTGACCTTCGTGCTCTCCGATGAGCCCGATGGCATCGACCCCACCGTCACCAACAACTCCTTCGCCATGTACGTCCTGTGCAACTGCTTTGACGGCCTGGTGACCTACGATGCCTCCGGCTCCATCGTTCCCGCCTGCGCCGAGAGTTGGGATATCAGCGATGACGGCACCGTGTATACCTTCCACCTGCGGGACGGCCTCAAGTGGAGCGATGGCACCCCCTTGACCGCCAATGACTTTGTCTACTCCATTCAGCGCGTGCTGACCCCCTCCACCACCGCCCAGTACTACAGCATGATGTCCGACTACATCAAGGGCGCCAAGGAGTTCTATGAGGGCACCGGCACCGCCGAGGAGCTGGGCGCCAAGGCTCTGGACGACAATACCCTGGAGATCACCTTGATTCAGCCCACCTCCTTCTTCATCGACCTGGTGAGCATGTGGTGCTACTTCCCTGTGCAGAAGGCGACCATTGATGCCAACGGCGACCGTTGGACTGCCAGCGCCGATACCTATATCTGCAACGGCCCCTTCAAGATGGAGCAGATCAATCTGGGCGAGGGCTATGTCCTGGTCAAGAACGAGAATTACTGGGATGCCGACAATGTGACCCTGGAGAAGCTGACCTTCCGGTTCATCCTGGACTCCGCCACCGCGCTGACCGCTTATGAGTCCGGCGATGTGGACGGCATCCGTTCCATCCCCTCCGCGGACTATGCCCGTCTGGTGGCCTCCAACGCCGGTGTGAATGTGGTTCCCAACTACGGCACCGTGTACTACAACATCAACTGCTCCAAGGCACCCTATGACAATCCCCTGGTTCGGAAGGCGCTGAACCTGGCCATCGACCGGAAGACCATCATCGAGAACGTGGTGCAGATCGACGCCACGCCCGCTTACAGCTTCCTGGCTCCCGGTTATGGTGTGAATGGTAAGGATATCACCGAGGGCCGCGGCACCTTCGGCCTGTCCGAGACCGCCGATGTGGAGGCCGCTCAGGCCGCGCTGGCTGAGGCCGGCTACCCCAACGGCGAGGGCTTCCCCACCTTGCAGCTGTCCTACTACTCCAACGACACCGTCAAGAAGGTCGTGGAGGCTATGGCCGAGATGTTCAAGACCAATCTGAACATCAACGTGGAGATCTCCTCCAACGACTGGGCGATCTTCTATGAGTCCGTTCAGGCTGGCGACTACGAGGTGTGCGCCATGGGCTGGAGCGCCGACTACCTCAACCCCATGAGCTTCCTGCCCCTGTTCAAGACCGGCGACTCCACCAACACCGCCTTCTACTCCAACAGCGTGTATGACGATCTGGTGAACCAGGTCATGCTGGAGACCGACGCTGCCGCCGCTGCGGAGCTGACGCTGAAGGCCGACGAGGTTGTTTCCGAGGATTACGCCTGCATCCCCCTGTACTACAAGGCCAATAACTATCTGATGAAGGACTACATTTCCGGCGTGTACATGGTTTCCTCCGGCAATATGTACTTCAAGGATGCCAAGGTTGTGAAGTAATGGAGTGCAGAATCGTTACCAAAGGCTTTGGGGATATGGTATTTACCCTCTATCCCCAGTACGCTCCCTTGACGGTGGAGAGCTTTGTCAGGGTTGCGAAAAGCGGGTTCTTTGACGGCCTGGGCTGGTGCCGGATCGTGAAGGACTATGTCATTCAAGGCGGCTCCCCGGACAATGATATCATGACCGACAGCGACTTCCACATCAAAGGAGAGTTCCGGGAAAACGGGGTGGATAACCCCTTGCCCCACATCCGGGGCGCCCTGTCCATGGCCCGGGATGACGGCTTTGACACCGCCGGAACCCAGTTCTTTGTGGTGCACAAGGACGCCCATAAGCTGGATGGCCGGTACGCCGCGTTTGGTCAGATGACCTCCGGCTTCGAGGTTCTGGATGCCATCGCGGCGGTGGAGACCACCGGCCCGGAGACCTGGAACAAGCCTCTGGCAATGCCGATCATCGATCGAATCGAGATCCTTCCTTGATTTCCACAAAGCAAAAGCAGCCGGTGAGCGCACCTGCGGGTGCGTCACCGGCTGTGTGTTTTCCCACTTTCCATTTGATCCGGGTTGTGCTATAATCAAGCCAACGGAAAAAGAAAGGGTGAATTCCTATGAATCAACAGCGCCTACAACGCGTCCTTGCGGGGATGAAGGCGGCGGGACTGGAGCAGATTCTGGTCACAGCCACCACCTCGCTGTATTATCTCACCGGCTATTGGGTGGAGCCTCACGAGCGGATGATTGCTCTGTGGCTTTGTGCCGATGGGAAAGCGGTTCTGTTCGGTAATGAGATCTTTGGCCTGTCCTCCACCCGGGAGCTGCCCTTCGTGGCCCACAAGGATGGGGACGATCCGGTGGCGGCCCTGGCCGCGGCGGTAAGACCGGGGAAATTGGGCATCGACAAATTCTGGTACAGCAAGTTTTTGATCGGCTTAATGGAGCACCGTCCCGATGTCCGGCCGGTACTCGGCTCCCAGCCGGTGGATGAAAACCGGCAGTATAAGGATGAGGCGGAGCGGCAGGCAATGCGCCACGCCTCCGCCATGAACGATCAAGTGATGGCGGCTGCCATTGCCGGGCTTAAAGCGGGGGTTCGGGAAAATGAGCTGGCGGCACTGGTGAACCGGGAATACCTGGCCCGGGGCGCGGACTGCGAGGGAACCCAGCTGGTGTGCTTCGGCCCCAACGGGGCGGATCCCCACCACAGCGGGGACGGGACGGTTTTGAAGCCCGGAGACAGCGTGATTTTTGACATTTTTACGCCCATTTCCCGGTATTGGTGCGATATGACCCGGACGGTGTTCTACAAAACCGTCAGCCAGAAGCAGCGCCAGGTGTATGAGCTGGTGCGCCGGGCCAACGAGGCGGCGGAGGCGGCGATTCGTCCCGGTGTGCCCCTGGGGAAGCTGGATGAGATTGCCCGGAAGGTGATTACCGAGGGCGGCTACGGCCACTGCTTTACCCACCGGCTGGGCCATGGCTGCGGCATCGACTGCCACGAGCCGCCGGATGTGTCCGGAGTCTCCCAGGCGGTGTGCCAACCTGGAATGGTCTTCTCCATCGAACCGGGAATCTACCTGCCGGGAGAATTCGGCGTCCGGATCGAGGATCTGGTCATGGTCACCGAGGACGGCTGCGAGGTTTTGAACAAGTACCCCAAGGACTTGCAGGTCATCGAATAAACACGACAGGCCGCGGCTGAAAGCCGCGGCCTCAGTGTGTCAAAAAAGCTTCGCAGAATTTGCTGCTTCTGCGGCGAACCCATTCAAATCCATTTTCCACCAGGGCGTGTACCTGGGGGAAAATACTTCTCAGACTGCAAGTGTATAATTTGTTCGCCGGAGGCGAACAAATTATGCGCGCAGCAGGCTGCAAAAACCTGTCGAAAAGCCCCAAGGGGGATTTTCGACAGTCTGAGGCCGCGGCTGAAAGCCGCGGCCTGTTTCCCTATTTGTGGTAATGATAGAACATTTGGTAATCCTGCTTGTAGGACACAAGACCGGTTTCGGGGGTGCATGTTCGGGTCTGGCCCATGCCCTTGGGGAACTGATACCGTCCATCGTGCTGGGGACTGGCATAGCGGGCAAAGGCGTCGGCCATTTCCCGCTCCATTGTTTCCAGCACACGGTGGTAGGCGGGGTTGGCGATTTGACTGACGGTTTCCTGGGGATCCCGCTCCAGGTCGTATAGCAGATCGTTGCCGTCAATGTAGTTCTTCACCAGCTTATAGCGGGAATTGCGAAGCATACGCACCGCACCGTATTCCGAGCACACCGCCACAAATTCCCGCTGGAAGGGCTGGCCGTCCAGGGCGGCGGCGAAGGACGCGCCGCAGGGCCGGTCGGACTGCGCCTGGATGCCGCACAGGGACAAAATGGTGGGGAACAAATCCACATGGCTGACCATATCCCGCACTGTCCGGCTGGACTTCCCGGGCACCCGGAGGATCAGCGGAACCCGAATGGACTCCTCGTAGAAATTCTGGGGGTAGGTGCCGTTGCCTTTGCCCCAGACACCGTGCTGCCCCACATTCATGCCATTGTCACTGGTGAACACAACGATGGTATCCTTTTCCAGCCCCAGTTGGCGCAGGGCATCCAAAATTCGACCGATGGCCCGATCCATGGCGGTGACGGCGGTGAAGTAGCCCCGGATTTTCTCCCGACGCTTTTCCGGCGTGTCGCCGATGAAGTTGTTCCACATCTGATCCCGGTGTACCGGCGCGCTGGGGATGGAGTCGAAGGAAGCACCCTCGTACAGATCCCAGATCTCCCGGGGATGCTCCTCTTTGTCCCAGGGGGTGTGGGGCGCGGTAAAGTGGACGCCCAGATAGAAGGGACGATCCGTTCGATAATGGCGCAGATAGTCTATGGCATTGTCCGCGATGCGGTCGGTCAGGTACTCGGAATGGGCCGTAACCTGGCCGTCCCGGTACAGATCATAGGAGGTATACCGGCAGCCGCCCCGGAGAATGGTATTCCAGTAGGTGTAGCCCTTTCGGGGCTTCATGGTGTCGCCCAAGTGCCATTTGCCGGACAGGGCGATGTCGTAGCCTTCCTGGGCCAGGATATCCGTGTAGGTGGTGATCCCTTCCAGAAAATCAATGGCCTGGGTCTCGTTGTCTCGGATGGGCGGACGGCTGCTGCTGAAGGACGGAAGGGTTTTGGGATCTACGCTGCCGTCGATGAGCCAGTCGTGGATGCCGTGGTTGGAGGGCATGGTGCCGGTGAGGATGGAGGCCCGGGCTGGGGAGCAGACGGGGCTGGCGCAGAAGCACCGGGAGAAATAGGCGCCGCTGTCCGCCAGCGCATCCAGATTGGGGGTTAGAATCTCCGGGCATTCCCGGTGCTGGGCGAAGTAGGACTGGTCGTCGCTCAGCAGGAACAAAACGTTGGGCTTTTCCATCATCCCTTTACCGCACCGGCGGTCAGACCCTTAATCATGTATTTCTGGAAGAAGAAGAACACGAAGACCATGGGCAGCGTGCCCACCACGGAGATGGAGTTGACCAAAGACCAGTCATAGGACAGCTCACCCAGATACCGCAGGGTAACGCCGGTGGACAGGGTACGCAGCGCGTCGTTCTGAATCAGTGTGGAGGCGTAGAGGTAGTCGTCCCAGGCAACCAGGAAGGAGTAGATGCCCACAGCCAGCAGACCGGGAATTACCAGGGGCATGACCACCTGGAACATGGTTTTGAACCGGCTGGCGCCGTCGATGAAAGCCGCTTCTTCCAGATCCCTGGGCACGGCATCGAAGAAGGAGGCCATCAAGGTGATGGAGAAGGGGAGCTGACCGGCGGTAATGGACAGAACCAGACCGGCGGTGGTATTGAGCAGCCCCCAGTCCCGCAGCAGACCGTACAGGGAAATCAGACGGGATACCACCGGGAACATCTGGGAAAACAGCAGGAACGCAATGACATACTTGTTCCAGTTGATCCGAACCCGGGACAGGGCATAGCCGGAGAACAGCGCCACCATGCATACCAGGATGGTAGACAGGGCGGAGACAATGATGTTATTCTTATAGTAGATGAAGAACTCCGGATAGTTGGTGAACAGGTTGATAAAGCCCTCCAGGGTGGGCGCTTTGGGAAGGAACGTGGGGGGATACAGATAGCTTTCCATGTTCGTTTTGAAGGATGTCAAAACGACCCAGTAAATCGGGAACAGCAGGAAAAACATGATAATCAGCAGAACGGCCCATTTGAATACGTTCAGCAGTGTTTTTTTGGTTTTGATACTCACACGATTCCCTCCCGTTATTCAATGTCAGCCTTGGGGAAGAGCTTGTTGTACAGGAAAACAAAGACGATCATAATCAGCATCCAGATGGTGGTGACAGCGGCGCCGGAGCCGAAATTGTGGTTAATGAAGGCTTCCTTGTACGAAAGCACCGCCAGAGTGGTGGTGGAGCCGTTGGGGCCGCCGGAGGTCATCTGCCAGAACAGGGGGAACTGCTTGAAGTTATCAATGATAATCATGGAGACGGAGGTCTTGATGACCGAGGACATATAGGGCACGGTGATTTTAAAGAAGCCCACCGCCCCGTTGGCACCGTCCAGCTGGGCCGCTTCCAGAATATCCGAGGGGACATTTTGCAGTCCGGCCAGCAAAAGCAGCGTCATCAGCGGGATCTGCTTCCACAGCGCCACGATAATCACGCCGATTAAGGCGGTGCTGGAGCTGTTCAGCATGGCGAAATCCGAAACCCGGCCAAAGGTAAGCACGTTGACTACGTATCGAAACAGTCCGTATTGGGGCTGATATATCCAAATCCACACCAAAGCGGAGATAACCGTGGGGACGACCCAGGGAGTCATCATAACGCTTCGGAAGAATCGCGCGCCCTTGATGTCGGAATTCAGAATCAGCGCCAGAGTCATGCCGATCACAAGGCTCAGTAGGGTGGTGGTGATCACAAAGGTGAAGGTGACACCTACAGAGGCGGTCAGCGTTCCGCTTTCAAAAAGCTTGATGTAGTTGGCAAAGCTGTTCCACTGGGGCGCGATGCCTTTGATAATGTTGATGATCTTATAATCCGTGAAGCTTTTGCAGATGGAGTCCAGGATGGGGACAATGATAAACAGAGTTACAATAAGAACAGACGGTGCAAGCAGCAAACACCAGAATAATCTTTCTGTTACTCCTCTTTTGGAAAACTTTCTGTTCATGTTACATCACCCGTTTTCAAAAAGTGGGGGGCGGTGCAGCCGGGGTACCGGCTGCACCGGGAATGCGTCGGAATGGCAAATCAGGGCAGCAGAGGCGTGACAGTGGAGGTGAACTTGGCGATGGCCTGCTCCTGGGTGGCCTCGCCCATGCAGATGGAGTTGAACATGGTGGCAATGGCGATCTGGAAGGCGTCCTGCTCAGGCAGATAGACTTCCGAGGCCAGGTTGGAGGAAGCTTCTCTGGCACCGTCCAGAACCGAGGAGATGGGCATGTCCTTCGCGCCGGCGTAGGCAAAGTAAGCGGGGGTGGTGTCATAGGAGTGCTTCCAGGTGCCCTCGTAGTTCAGAATGAACTTGACCAACTCGGCGGTGGCGGCAGCCTCTTTTTCGCCATTGTTGGCGACGAACAGGGTATGGGCGGACAGGTTGGTAGCACCCTTGCCGTTGGTGCCCATGCTGGGAACGGGGAAGGAGACAACGTAGTCGGCGGCGTTGGGGTCAACGGCGTAGACACCGGAGAAGCCCCAGGTCTGGTCAACATACATGGCCACAGCGCCGCTGCCCATGCCGGGACGGAAGTCCTTGGGCAGGCAGTTGACGGGGGAGTAGCCCTTGTCGGTGCATTCCTTCACGAAGGCCAGCGCTTCCTGGAAGCCCTGGTTGTCCAGATCCAGTTTACCGTTCTCGTCCAGAATGTGGCCGCCGAAGGCATAGACCAGAGACTTGAGGAAGGCGCCGGGAGCGGTCTTTTCCGCCATGGAGATGCCGAAGGCAGTGACCTGCTCACCGGAGGCGGGGTTGGTGATACCCTGCAGGGCCTCGCACCACTGCAGCAGCTCGTCGCTGGTCTTGGGGGGCTTGGTGTAGTCCAGACCGGCCTGCTCCAGATAGTTCTTGTTGGCGTACACAATCAGATTGGAGATGTACATGGGGATGCCGTAGCACGCGCCGTCATAGTTGTAGCAGTCCATAACGGAGGAATCGAACTGGGACAGGAACTCCTCGTCCAGCACCTCGTTGACGGGGGAGGTGATGCCGTTGGCGGCCAGAATCGAGTTCCAGGTGACCTCACCCAGCATCAGATCGACCCGCTCACCGCCGCCGACGCGGGTGGTGACATAGGTCATCACATCGTTGTAGGCAGCGGAGACGACTTCCACCTTGTACTCGGGATGGGCAGCTTCAAAGTCGGCGATCAGCTGGGTCCAGTAATCGGTGTGGGCGGTTTCCAGAATGGCGTAGTTGCAGAAGTAGATGGTGGTGGGTTCTGTGCTGGCAACGTCAGCGGCGGGAGTGGTGCTGCCGCTGCTGGTGTTCGCGCTGGAAGTCTTGGACTGGCCGCAGGCAACCAGGGAGAGGGCCATAACCAAAACCAGTGTCAGCGCCAACAGTTTTTTCCGTGTTTTCATTTCAATTCTCCTTTGTTGTTTTATTCCGCGATGCCCGTTGGACATTCGCAAATTACAGAATGATGGCCTTGGACAGGTTCTTGGGGGCATCGGGATCGTAGCCCTTGGCGATGGCCAGATACGCGCCGAAATACTGCAACGGGATAATCAGCTCGGGCAGATTGGCGCATTCGCACAGCGCTGTCTGGTAGGCAACGTCTGCCTTGTCCTCGATCTCTCCGGCGACAGCGCCCAGGGCAATGACACAGGCGCCCAGGGCCTTCAGTTCCCCGATGAGCCGGGCATCCTCTTCCCGGGTGTTTTCGGATACAAAGTAGGCAATGACGGTTTTCTCGTCCGCGATGGAGATGGGGCCGTGGCGGTATTCCAGGGAATAGTAGCACTCGGAGGGGGTTAGGGTCATTTCCTTGACCTTGATGGAGGACTCGCCCGCCAGACCATAATGCGCGCCGGAGCCAAGGCCAATGAAGACCTTCATGTCGGTGTATTTCTGGGCCAGAGCCTCCATCTTGGAGGCGTATTCCGGCATATGCGCCCCAGTGTCCTCCGGCAGCTTCTCCAGCTGGGAAAGCACCTCATCGTTGCCGGACATGGCGGCGGCAAAGAACATGGCGGTGTAGAGCATGGTGGAGAAGGAGGAGGTCATCACGATGCTGTCCTCGTGCATATCGGGGATGAACAGCGACCAGGTGGAATACTGGAAGGAATAGTCGTCGCAGGTGATCTGCAAGGACTTCACATTGGGCAGCGCCACGCCCTTCTTCACGGCGATCATGGTCTCGGTGGTGGAGGCAACCCGGGTGAAGGGCACCAGCAGAACCTTGTCCTGGGGCTTGACGTAGAGACTGGTATTCTTGTAGAACTCGAAGGAGGCCAGATAGTCGCAGGTGATGGCATTGTATCTGGCGAAGTAGGCGCTGGCGGCGGCTGCCAGGAAATAGGAGGTGCCGCAGCCCATAAACAGAATTTTGGTAAAACCCTCCTGCTTAACCGCCTCCACGATTTTCGCGAATTCCGGGAAGCATTTTCTCGTAATGGCGAAGGCCTCGTGCTGACGGCCGATTTCAGATAGTGTGTGGTGTCCTCGTTCCATGTTTTGGTAGCTCCTTTCGTGCGTGTTATTCAATAAAAAATTCGGCGAAACGGCCTGCTTCCAGGCTGCCGGTATTTAACTGGAACCGCTGGGCGGGGGATTTGGTCATGGGCAGGATGGCGGCTTCCAGGGGCAGCCCTGTAAAGCGGGCGAAGTTCTTAACGCCGTCCCAGGGCAGCAGGGTGCTGCCGGCCCGGGAGTCCTCGCCCTTGGTTCTGGCATCCCCGTCAACCACCACAATGTCGAGAGAGCCAAGCCGGTACTCCCCATCGGGCATTCCCGCGGCCATCATGCTGTCGGTGATGAGGATCAGCTTGTCCAGGCCTTTAACCTTTTTGAGAAGGGCTACGGTGTGCTCGTTTAAGTGGCGGCCGTCGCAGATGGCCTCGCAGTAGGCATCCGACAGCATGGCGCAGCCACCGGCGCCCAGCTCGTGCTGGTGCATTAGGCGCATTCCGTTGAAGGTGTGGGTAAAGCCGTCGGCACCGGCATCCAGGCAGGCCATGGTTTGATCGTAGGTAGCGCCGGTGTGGCCCAGATTGACCTTCACGCCGTTGCGGACGAAGAAGCGAACCACGTCCAAGGCACCGGGCAGCTCCGGGGCAATGGTCACAAGCTTCAGCAATCCCGCGCCGTGCTCCAGCAGCTTTTCTGCGGTGGCCAGGTTCGGCATTTGCATATACTGCTGGGGCGTGGCGCCCTTGTATTCCAGGGAGAGGAAGGGGCCTTCCACGTGAATGCCCTTGATCTCGGGGCAGCGCTTGGCACTCTTGACCACCTCGTCCAGCTGGGCGCACATTTTTTCCGTGGAGTCGGTCATCAAGGTGGGGAAAATGGTGCCGACATGGTTGGCGCGGTAGAAGGCAATGAGCTTGTCGATCCCCTGGGAATCGTCCACGGAGAAATCCAGACAGGCGGCGCCGTGGGAATGCTCCTCGATCAGACGGGGATAGAGGGTCTTGCCGTCCAAGTCCACCACCATGGCGTCGGTGCAGTCGATATGGGGGGCAATGGCGGCGATGATGCCGTCCTCCACGCACAGCTCCTGGGCGATTTTTTGTCCGTTCTGCGCCAGGAAGCCGTTTCGATAAATCGTTCGTGTCATACTACCTCTTTCGGGGATAACCCCATTTTCGCTTACCGGTTGAAATCCACAAATCGGGGAAGGGGCTGTCCCATCAGCGGTGCAAGCCAGTCGACATAGGCCTGGGTGACGCCGTTTCCCGCCGGGGTGATGTATTCCTGGGGCAGAACCCGTTCGGTGAGCATGACCTGCTCGATGGGAACCAGGAATTGCTCGCTGCGATATGGCGCGTTGCCAAGGCGGCGCAGGGCGGGCATCACACCGGTCTGACCGGCCAGTACGGCCTGTACCGCTGCCCGTCCGGCAGCCTCCGCCTCCCCGCAGTCGATCTCGCTGCGCCAGAAAATGGAGGCGCGTCCGGCAAGACCGGGCTTCTCGCTCCGGGCCTTGATGCCCAGCTCCTTTACCACCAGCTGGGCCAGATGCGCGGAGATATCTCCAAAATAGACGGAGCGTCCGGTTTGGAAAATCGGCGGTACCAGGGATTTCCCGCCGGGGCCGTGCAGCCCTTCGCTGACCACGGCCACAACGCCCTTGCCTTTGGCCCAGCGCGTTTCCACATCTGCCAGGAAGGCCTCCTCGGAAAAATCCCGCTCCGGCAGATAGATCAGATCCGGCCCCAGCTCCGGATCCTGCCGGGCAAGGGCGGAGGCGGCGGCGATCCAACCCGCGTTCCGGCCCATGGCCTCGATGACGCAGACGTGGATGGGCAGGGAGCGCACATCGGCGCAGATCTCCTGAACGGTGCCTGCCATGTACCGGGCGGCGCTGGCAAAGCCGGGGGTGTGATCGGTGACGGCGATGTCGTTGTCAATGGTTTTGGGGATACCGGCTACCAGAATGTCCAGCCCGGCCTCCTTACAGGCCCGGTAGACCTTGCCGCAGGTATCCATGGTGCCGTTGCCGCCGTTGAACAGGGCGAAGCGGATGTCCCGCTTCTTGAGAATCTCGGCGACCTTTTGGTAATCCGCCTGTTCCATGGCATCCCGGGAGGTGCCGATGGCGGAGCCTGGGGTGGTGGTGAGCAAAGCCAGGGCAGCGTCGTCGGCTTGATCCAGCCGGACAAAGCGTTCGGTGACAACACCGTGCATGCCGCCCAAAGCGCCGTAGATTTTGCCGACCTTTCCACTTTTCTTTGCTTCGTCAATGGCTCCGAACAGGGAACAGTTTAGGACGGCTGTGGGGCCGCCGCCATGGACGATCAGCATATTTTGAGTCATTCGGCTTTTCCCTCACTTCCGGACAGGCGGATGATGTTCTTAATATCCTCGGCCAGGGCGTTGCAGGCGTATTGGCTGAGCTTCCAGGAGTGGCCCTGGTGGTTGAGGTTTTCCAGCGCCTCTTGATAGTGCTGTACATATTTATAACGAACCTCGGTGCCGAAGTTGATTTTTGCCACGCCCAGATGAATGGCTTCCTGGATGACGCTTTCCTCCATGCCGGTGCAGCCGTGGAGCACCAGGGGAATGTCGGAGAATTCCCGGACGGCGCGCAGTACCTCCAGCTTGATGTCGGGCTTGCCCTTGTAGTAGCCGTGGGCGTTGCCGATGCCGATGGCCAGGGTGTCGGGCTGGCAGAGGGAGAGGAACTGCCGTACCTGCTCGGGATCGGCAATGTTCTTGTTTTCCAGCATGACGCCTTCGTTGTCCAGCCGCTGCAATTCGCCGATTTCCGCTTCTACCGGCGCATCGAATACCCGGGCGACCTGTACAACGGACTGGGTCAAGGCGGCGTTTTCTTGAATGGGCATTTTGGAGCCGTCGATCATCACGGAGGTAAAGCCCAGCTTCAGCGCCTCCATGCAAATGTCGAAGCCATCGCCGTGATCTAAGTGGATGGAGACAGGAACGGAAACCTTGTTGGCACACCACTTGGCAACCTCTACAAACCAGTCGTTGCCGGAGTACGCGCCGGTGGAGACGTAGTGGGCCAGAATGATGGGGGATTTCAGCTCCTCCGCCGCTTTGCAGACAGCCATGATAATGTCGTAGTTTCCGCCCTGGGTGTTGATGGCGGGAATGGCGTAGCCATTCTTAGCGGCCTTGCGCAGTTGTTCCAGATTGTTCGTTAGCATGGTGACTCTCCTTTACACACGTGTGTATATTTCGCGTAGGAAAAATGCGTTTTCCATTACGGGGTAAAAACGCATCGAGTTCACGAAAATCTTCTCTTTTCAAGGATCAGTATAGCGACATCCAGGGAATTTGTCAATACGATTTGGGGAAAACAAGAAAAAAATAGTTGACTTGCACAAAACATGTTGCTATAATAAAGGTGCAGGCCGGGGGAAAACTGGCTGTTTGTATAATGAAAAAACTACACTCGAGTGTATAAATTAGGAGGTATTATGGAACGAATGAAGGTAGGCTTTCTTACCACAGTATCCGGCCGCTGGCCCCGGCCTCTGCCCATGGAACGCAACGAAACCTATGGCGCCTGGCTTCGGGAGAACGCCGGTGACGCGGAAATTGTGGGGTTTGACCACGTGATCGACTCTCCCCGGCGGATCCAGGAGGCGGTTCAGACGCTCCAGGCGGAGCGGGTAGACCTGGTCATCATGCTCTATGGCGCGTTTACCGGCGACGATGTGAGCACTCGTGTTGCGGAAACGATGCATGTGCCGCTGATTCTCTGGGCGCCCCGGGAGCCGGATGTCCACGGCGGACGGCTGCTGTCCAACGCGCTGGTGGCCATGACCATGAACAACGCGTCCCTGCGCCGTCTGGGCTACCATCCCCATACCATTTATGGCGGTCTGGAATCGGAGGAGGCCAAAAAGACGGTTTTGACATATATCCGGGCTTACGGCGCGATCAAGAAGCTCCGGGGCAGCACCCTGGGGCTGTTTGGCTACCGCCCCACGGCGTTTTACAATTCCGCCTTTGACGAGGGGCTGATCCGCAGAACCTTCGGGATTTCCATTGAGGAGACGGATCTGAAGGTGGTCTTTGACCGGATGCAGCAGGTGGACGAGCAGGCGCTGGAGG
>CAMEWZ010000013.1 GCA_945946745.1 uncultured Clostridia bacterium
TGCCTTTCGGCACTGGCTACATTGCTGGGGGGACTTTTTTAACAGCCCCTTTTTTATGGTTCGCTGGTTCCTTTGTTCAGCAGCGCCACGGCGGCAATTAAGATTCCGGTTACCAGGAACACACCCAGCATTCCCCAGCCCATAACCGGCAGGGCTTCCAGCAGATAATCCAGGCGAAAAGAAAACATAGCTTACCCTCCAATCCGACCGCGTACCAGCGCCAGGATCAGACCGCCCGCGATCACGGAGGCGATCTGGCCGGAGACGTTGACCCCGATGGTGTGCATCAGCAAAAAATTCTGATTGTCCTCCTCCAGACCAAGCTTGTGAACCACCCGGGCGGACATGGGAAAGGCGGAGATCCCCGCCGCGCCGATCATGGGATTGATCTTTTCCCGGAGGAACAGGTTCATCCCCTTGGCGAGGAGAATGCCGCCGACGGTATCCGCCACGAAGGCCACCAGCCCCAAGCCCAAAATCAGCAGCGTTTCGGGCCGCAGAAATTCCGCCGCAGTCATCCGGGAGGCAATGGTAATGCCCAGTAAAATGGTGATGAGATTTGCCAGAACATTCTGGGCGGTTTCGGACAGCGTGTTCAGCACCCCGCATTCCCGGATGAGATTTCCAAACATCAGAAATCCAATCAGCGCCACCGCGTCCGGCGCCACAAGGCCTACGATTACCGTCACCAGGATGGGAAAGAGGATGCGTGTGGTGCGGGAGACCGGTTTGCCCCGGTAGGGCATTTGGATGCGCCGTTCCGCCCTGGTGGTGCAGGCTTTGATGACCGGCGGCTGAATGATGGGCACCAGCGCCATGTAGGAATAGGCCGCAACCATAATCGCCGACAGATACCCGGAGCCAAGCTGGGTGGCCACATAGATGGAGGTGGGGCCGTCTGCCGCGCCAATGATGGCGATGGAGGCGGCGTCCTTCAGTTCGAAACCAAACAGGGAGGCCAGGCACAGGGTAAAAAAGATCCCAAATTGGGCGGCGGCGCCAAACAGCATCAGCTTGGGATTGGTGAGCAGCGGTTGAAAATCGATCATCGCGCCGATGCCGATGAACAACAGCAGAGGAAACAGCTCCTGTCCCGCAATCCCGATGTCGAACAGATGCTGAATCACCGCCGCCGCGCCGGAATGGGGCAGGTTCACAAGAATCGCGCCGAAGCCCATGGGCAGAAGAAGCGTCGGCTCCATCTCCTTGGCAATGGCCAGGTAGATGAGACCGCCGCCGATGAGCCACATGAGGATCTGCGGAAACGTGATATCCAGCAGATTTTGATACAAAATTTCCATATTTACCTCCTGATTAACAAAATTGCCTCGCCTGCTAGTATACAGGCGAGGCGGTAAAAATGGGGTAAAAAGGAGGGGGGATTTGCCTAAGAAGTGGCTAAGACTTTTCGCAAGAAGGCATTGGCCGTAGTTACATTCTCAAGAGAAACCGGCAGCCGGAAGACTACTATTCCGCGTCCAGCATCCGATAGCCAACGCCAAGTTCGTTGACGAAAAAGCGGTTATCTCCAGGGCGGCAGCCCAATTTACGACGGATATTGGCCATGTTGACCTGGAGCTTTTTGGTGCTGCCGTCGTCCATGGTGCCCCAGACTGCTTGAATGATGGCGGAATAGGTCATAACCTTGCCCACATGCTGGCTCAGCAGCGCCAAAATATTGTATTCTGTTTGGGTCGTATGGATGCAGACACCGTCAACACGAACCTGTCTGCGGTCATAATCAATTACCAAATCCCCTTGAACGAAGATGTGCCCTGTGTTCCCGGTTGCGTTCTTACACCTGGCGGTTCGCAACGCGGCCCGGACACGGGCTAGCAGCTCCCCCGTACCGAAGGGCTTCACGATGTAATCGTTGGCTCCCAGATCCAAGGCGGAGATCTTGTCCCGTTCATCCAATCTGGCGGACAGTACCAGGATTGGAACGGCATTGCCCGCTTCCCTGGCAGTGCGGATGAATACTTCCCCATCTATATCCGGCAGGCCCAGATCCAGAATGACCAGATCCGGCACATGGGAGCGCAGCATCAGCAGTCCCTGCTGGCAGCGCTCGGCGGTTAAGACTTGATAGCCGCTGGCTTCTAAAATGGTCTGGACAAAGCAGCGAATGCTCCGGTCATCCTCCACGATCAGAAGCTTATATTTGTTGTTCGACATCACAGGCCTCCTCCATTTCCAGCGCGAACCAGAATTCCGCGCCGCCCTCCGGCCGGTTACCGGCGTGGATGGTGCTGCCATGGGCCTCAATAATGGTGCTGCACACGGACAGGCCGATTCCCATATTGCTGCGACCGGAGTCTGCCGGTGCCTTGCTGTCCAAAAAACCAGTAAACAGGTGCGGCAGCCGCTCCGGGGGAATGCCGCAGCCATCATCCGACACCCGAAACACCGCTTGGTTATTTGCCGGTTCCACATCCAGCCATAGGTGGGTCATACCCTTTGCGTGAAATACCGCGTTTTCCAACAGATTCATCAACACCTGTTCTATCAGAACAGGATCCATGGGAATGCTGACAAATTCCTCGGGAATCCGAACCAGCACCTGCTGGGCAGGGTAATGCTTGTGGAATTTCACCAGCAGCGCGTCAATCAATTCTTCCAGCACTGTATCACGCTTTGCCAGACGAACCGCGTCCGCGTCAACCCGGGTTACGGACAAAAGATTTTCCACCATACGGTTCAGCCACTGAGACTCGGAGCGAATGTCCTCCAGGAGCATATGCTGTTTTTCCCTGGGAATCTCGTCAAAATGCTCCAGCATGGCACAGCAGGAACCATAAATGGAGGTCAGAGGGGTTCGCAGATCATGAGACACGGCTCGGAGCAGGTTCCCACGCATCCGTTCTTTTTCCGCCTCAGCCTTCAGTTTTTCCTGGTGCTTCAAGCGGGTAGTCAGGATACCGGTCATAATGGCGACGATCAACATCACCACGGCAGAGGAAATGCATTCCGGTGAAATCAAATCAAAAGCCCAGTAGGGATAAGTAAAGGCCCAGTTGACCGCTAACACGCTGGCCAGGGACGCAGCAATACCACAGAAATAGCCCTGGGTTCGCCAGGATACCAGAAAGACACCCAGGACAAAAAGCATCGGTGTCATGGCCTGGGTATGAAACAGATTTTGCAGCAGCAAATTCACACAAAAGACTGCCAAAAGAATAAGACAGGTAAACACGCCATCCAGGATGCGCTGTTTGCGCGCCATAGCCGTCACCTCCCATCGGATATCATGATAGCATATTTCCGGAGAAAATGCACCCAGACAAAGGTCCAATAGCGAAAAAGAAGGTTAAGAAACAGTTAAGGATTCCAGAAAAATGCCGCTGACCGGTTTCGGACAGCGGCATTAAAAGTATAGCTCTGCGGCCATGTTGCCGTGGACATACCAGCACACGGCCTTGCGGATGAATTCTTCCGTAACCTGGAATCGTTCCGCCAGTTCCCAGACCTCGGTACAGCCGTCAGCCACGGCGTCATCCAAGGCATCGACTGGGATCAGAGCGGTGACGGCCCATTTGTCTGCCCGATTCTCGTGGCGCTGGCGGCAGTCCACGGCGGCGTAGATGTTATAGAAGCTGCCTGTGACGCAGTGTCCCAGCTCGTGACTTAAGTGCACCCGCTCCTGGACACCGCCGTCCCGAACGCCCTCGTCCAGTCCCACGTAGCATTTCCCACCGTCCAGCATCACGGACATGGAGCCGTTTTCCGGCATGGGAAAGGACAGGATCCCTATATTCTGTTGTTCGGCAAAGGCATAGAGATCCGCAGTCTGCATGGCTACTCCTTTTTCTCCGCTTCCCGCTGCTTGACAAAGGCAGCGAATTTTTTGACCTCGTCGTACATGGCGTCGGTGATCTCTCCGCTGCCGCCGAAGAGGGCGAATTTGATCTCCTCATCGGTGGGGCCGGAATGGACAGGGGTTCGCTGGGAGGTCTGTCCCAGCAGGTAATCCGTAGAGACGCCGAAATAGTCCGCCAGCTTCCCGGCGGTGGTGCCGTTGGGCTTGCCGCCGGCTTTCCATTTGGCCACCGCGGAGCGGTTCAAGCCAATGTCCATGCAGGCCCGATAAACGCTGACGCCCTTTTCCGCACAAAGGGCCTGAAATCTGTCAAAAAACACAAAAGCTCCCCCTAACGATTTGTGCAATTCGCGGAAGATTACTTTAGTAGCCGAACAAATGGTTGACAAACCGGAAGGTTTGGGCTATAATCCAAGCAGACGGGTTACAAAAGTAATCTAATGTGGTATTTATCTGATAAACCACTCCCATATTACCACAGAAACAGACTTGCGTCAAGCAAGAAGGTGACTTTTGTATACTTGTACAAAAAACCGGCGGAAATCTGACCCAGGGGATTTTTCCACTGGGATTCTACCACAGATTCCGTCCAACAAAACGGGTAGGATTCCCGGGGAATCAGGAGGAGATACCATGGAAAAATGGGAAAAACAGTTGACCGCCCTGCTGTGGCTGTGCGCGGCGGAGACGGAGGAGGAACGAAAGACGCTGCGCCGGGAGCTGCGGCAGCTGCTCCAGGGGATGGGCCCGGCACAGCCTACGCCCGAGGGGATTCTCCGGCAGCTGCTGCTGGAGATGGGGGTGCCGGATCATCTGGTGGGCCACGCATATCTGGTGCGGGCGGTGGTGCTGCTGGTGGAGGACAGCATGTACATCCGCAATATCACCTTCGGCCTGTATCCCCAGGTGGCGGCCCAGCTCGACACCACCGCCGGACGGGTGGAGCGGGCCATCCGCAATCTCATCGAGATAACCTGGGCCAGAGGAAACCTGGAGGTGCTGGATTACTATTTTGGCAACATCGTCACCGCCGAGAAGGCAAAACCCACCAATTCCGAATTCATCGCCCGGCTGGCCAACCTGGTGAAGGCGAAAATGCGGGAGGCAGCATGAGAAAAGCAATCAGGGGAGCCGGCTTCCCAAATGGGTGGGAACCGGGGGGCTGCCCCGGTTCCCGGTGGGGATTATTGGCCGCAGGTGGTGCGGTAGCCGCAGCACAACGCCTCCGGGCAGAGGCAGTCGCGGAACAGATCCAGCTTCAGCTGGAGGGCCAGTTCCAAGCGGGTGATGGCGGCCAGGATGCGCGCCACACTGTCGTCGATCTGCACCAGATCGTCTACATCGGTGCCGGTGATCGCAACGGCACGGTCAATCTTTCTGTGCTCAGACTCCAGAATGCGAGCCAGCGCCTCCTGCTGGTCGGCTACGGCGTCGATCAGTTCGGTGATGGCTCTCTCCCGGCGGTCATCGGGACGGGGCGGCGAGGATTGTACTGGATCCATAAAAAGATCATCCTTTCTGGTTGATTTATGCCAGCTGACACGTTCCAGTCTATGTGCATTCGAGGAAATGTGACACGGTTGCCCCAGGAGAAAAGGCGCTGCCCCAGTGGAGCAGCGCCTTTTCTAGGACTTCGCTTTCTACCCGGACGCACCGGATGGTGACGCGGCTTTGGCCGCCCAGGATGCAGGTGAACAGAGTCAAGTCCCAGTCGCCGGTGGCCATTGCCTCCACGTCGCTGGGGGCCAAGGTCTCCATGGCCGACACCTGGTAGGAAAGTACCGTCCCCTCCATATCGGTAAA
The DNA here is from genome assembly GCA_945946745.1 of uncultured Clostridia bacterium. Lineage (GTDB taxonomy): Bacteria > Bacillota > Clostridia > Oscillospirales > Oscillospiraceae > Faecousia. Next base: position 5,621 of record CAMEWZ010000013.1, read on the forward strand.
CACCACGCTGTCCCCGGCCTGGAGGGTGTTCAGACGTCCGAAGTGGGTGGAGTAGTTGTGCGCAGCCAGCACCAGCGAGCCGTTATAGGCCGAGCCAAAATACCGGCAGGGAGCCATTTTCAGATTGGGATAGGTGCACTCGCTGAGAATGGGTAGCTCCAATTCCAGAGCGGGAATGCGCAGCACGCCGATGTAGTCCCGGCCGTCGATGGTTTGCACGGGCATTTCCCGGTGGGGATCCTTTGGGTATTCCGGCAGAGCAGGGGTGCCGCGCTCCAGGGGAGCGGTGGGCAGGGCCTGGCCCAGCTGGGGGAGCACGTTCTCGGCGGTTTGCTCCGCCTGCCGGGCGGTATACCGGTTGTAGCCCGCCAGGAAAAGGGCCGTCGCGATCAGCAGCAGCCCCAGGTTGATAAAGAGCGTTCCCTGTTTACCGTTCATCGGACGTCCTCCGGCGGCGGATCAGTCCCGCCGCGATGCAGGCAAGCCCTACGCACAGCAGCACCGGCACCGGCCACCACAGCTGCCCGGTCTGGGGGAGATTGTCGCCGTAGACCGGGGGCTGGGTAGGCTTGACCTCCCGCTCCAGCTCGGTTTTGGGGGCGCTGGACACGTGGTAGACATATTGGTCATTTTCCAGATACGGCACGCTCACCAGAAAGGGGGAGGCCTTGCCGTAGCCCTTGGCGGCGGTCTGCTGCACCAGCAGGTACAGCCCTACCCCCAGATGGGAGAAGGTAACGGTACCGTCGGTGCCAATGGTTTTGGTGGTGATGGCGGGGACGATTTTTTCCTTGGCGTAGCCTGCCAGGGTCTGGGCCAGCTCCGGGGAGTGGATATCCGCAAATTCGGCAATCCGGTTCTGGAGAGTGGCCACCGGCACGAAGGCATAATTTCCGTCATTCTCGCCCACCTCGCCCACCTGGTACAGGGTCAAGCTGCCGCCAGAGACTGGCTTGCCCTGGTAGCGCATGGTGACGGTGATGCTGCCATCCGTCCGGGTCAGATCCGGCACGGCGTGGGCGGCGGCGGTGAGGGGCAGGCAGGCCAGCAGTAGCAGCGCCAGCGCCAGGGAAAGGTATGTTCGCTTCATAGAAACCTCCTATTTCCTTCTGCGCCGGGGCAGGAGCAGCGGGATCAGCAGTAATACCAGCATGGGGATGGCCACAATGGGGGCCACCAGCAGCGGCTCGATTTGGATGGCGTCAGCGGTGACCCGGATGGTTTTTGCCTCCGGGAGATTGTCGATCCGGTGTCCCCGGACGAGCAGACGGTGGGTGTTGATGCCGTAGGGGGTGCAGGTGACCAGGGTGCAGTAATCCTGCCCCTCCACGATTTTCAGAGTCTCGGTATCCTGGGGCTCCACGATGAGAATTTGATCGATTTCGTAGGTCAGCACCTCGTCCAGCACCCGCAGCAGGAAGGTGTCCCCCTGGGAAAGCTTGTCCAGGTGGGTGAACAGCTTGGCGCTGGGCAGACCCCGATGGCCGGAGAGGACGCAGTGGGTGCTTTCTCCTCCAACGGGCAGGCTGGTCCATTCCAGATGTCCCACAGCCACCTGGAGGACGCCCTCGTCCGTGCCGTGGTAGATGGGAAGGGAAACGCCGATTTCCGGAATTTCGATGTAGCCCATAATGCCCTGGCCGGAAACATCCAGCAGCTGCAGATAGGTCTGCTTCTGCTCGTCGGAGAGGACGTAAGGGTTGGCCCGGCTGCGCAGGGACTGGCTGTAGGCGTAGGCATCGGCCCAGAGCTGGTTGTAGGCGGTGCTGTCCAGACTGGCTACCTGTTCGGTGTAGTTGGCGATGGCCCGGGTCTGGTGGAAGGCGTTATAGCAGTCGCTGACAGAGGGATACAGCAGCAAGGACAGCCCTGCGAGAAGCACCAGGATCAGCAGCAGCGTTGTAAAATTGCCGTTTTTCTTCTTCATGCAGGGTTCTCCTTGGAGTTGTATATTGAGTGGGGGGGCATCCCCGGGGGCGGTGGAAACGCCGCCCCCGGGGGAGGGGGTTAGGCCTTGCCGTTCATGCGCTTCTTGGCGGTCAGCAGGACAACCGCTGCCAGCACCAGCACGGAACCGGCGATATAGAAAAGGGTGGTGCCCATGCCGCCAGTGCTGGGCAGTTCGGTACCTGCCTGGTTCGTTACCGTGATTCGGTTGGTATGGGTGCCGTTTACCACATCCGTTCCGGTATATGTCCAGGTGCAATCGGTGGAAGGCTCCGTGGGAGCGGTAAAGCCGATGGTGACGGTGATGGGAGTCGTCAGCAGGTTATAACCGGCAGGGGCCTTCAACTCGGTGATGGTGTACGTGCCAGCGGACAGGCCGGTGAAGCGGAGAACGCCGTCGGAACCGACGGTTCCGGTATAGGCAACGTTTTCGGGCTTTGTAATCGTTTCTGTCGTGGTGGCCTTGCTGTATTTTGTGGTGATGCTTTCATACTTTGTCTGATCCATACCTTCCGCGTTGGGATCGTCCGTGGTATAGGAGCCGTCCTTCAGCTTCCAATAGGCACCATTCGCATCCTGGGTAAACTCAGCGGCAGTCACCAGAACGGTATTCAGCTTGGTGCCCGCAATCTGAAATTCCGCGCCGGTCAAGCGGTTGCCGTTCCCGTCGACCTTCAGCAGCTCCAGTTCGGTGACATAGGTACGGGTCGTGGACTTCGGGGTTTCGCCGATTGGAGACTGGTCGTTGGGTTTATCGGAGTCATTGTCGTCCTCGAAATTGGGGTTATTGGAGTATTTCAGCGTGATTTCGTTGGGGTTGCCGGTGGGGCCGATTACAGCCTCCTCGTTGACGGTGGCGGAGTAGGTGACCGCAATGTCAGAACCGGTTTTGGCCTTATACTGAATAAAATTCTTGAATACGATCTCCAAGGCAGTTCCGCCATCCGCTGTGGCGGAGGTGGTCACCGTGTAATCGGTATCTTTTGCCAGCGTATTGTTGCCAATCTGGATGGCCACATCGTTGTTGAAGGTCAAGCCTTTGGACAGAATGTCGTTCAGAACGAAGTAGTACTTGGTATAGCCGGTCATATCGGGAACCTGGGTTGTGACCACGTAGGGAACCTGGTCGCCGATAGCGGTATTGTTATACTTCACCAGAGTGGTAGTCGCGTCATCGGTGTCCTTGGTTCCATCGATCTTCTTGTCCACATCGGGCTTGTCGGCTTTGATTTTGACGGTCACATTGGGAGTGGTGGTGTCCAGAATCAGAGCGGAAACAGGCTTGGTGGTGGCGGTGTCCTCAATCACATAGTAGCCCAGGGGAAGGTTGGAAATGGTTACGGAAGTGTCGGCCGCACCTGCTGTCGCGGTGCCGGGGGTGATATTTGCGGCCTTCGCGGCAGCCAAAGCAGCCTCGGCAAAGGCGAACAGGTCGGTTTCTTTCGCAATATTCGCAGTGACCTGGGCATCAAAATCGCCCTCGTTTCCCGTCAGAGAGTAGCGGGTCATGTAAAAATTCTGCAATGCTTCGGGAACGGTATAGACGACGGTTGCCGGGGCGTTTTCGTTGGCCGTGTAGGACTTTACATCCAGAATCTTGTACGCTTGGAAGGTCTTTCCGGCTACGGAGACTTTGTCATTGCTTTCGATCGTAATGCTGCCGGTTACCTCCGCGGCGAACGCGGTGGCGGCCATGGCCAGCACCAGGATCAGCGCCAGGGAGGCGGCCAGGAGTTTTTGGAGATGTTTCATAGCAAGGATTCCTTTCGTTAAAAAATAGTATGAGGTCACGCATCCTGCGTGGGAACACGGGGGAAAACTCAGCGGGAGCGTTTCTTCCGCCGCAGCCCGGCGAGCCAGGCCAAAGCGCACAACCCGGCGCCGCCTCGGGTAAACAGCCAGGTGCCGCTACCGCCGGTGTTGGGAAGCTCATAGTGCTGGATGGTATTGGTGAAGGAAAGGGTGGAGTTCTCGATTTTCGTATCGTCCTTCCATACGCCGGTTATCTCAGCGCGGAGGGTGTCGCCGGTATTGCGGACGGTGACTTCTACGAGATAAATAGAACTGTCGAACACCGTATTTCCTTCTGCCGGTTCCGCGGATGGCAATTCTTGGATTTTGTAGTAGAAGCTCTGCGGATATGTGGCGGTGCTGACTTTGGGGTATTTCAAGGTAAACACACCGGAAACAGGCGCTTGCGTAATCGTTATTTCGCAGGTTTGCCGCAACGGAGGATTCACGGGCGCCGGATTTGCCTGACTTTGAACCTGTTCCAGCTGAAGGGTGTAGGTATGCTCCGCGCCATCGGGATTCTGCAAGGTTTTTTGAACCGGGATGGTAATGGCGGTGCCGGGTTCCGTGTTGTGGCAGGTGACGGCGATGGCGGCGCTGGTTTGGATCGTGCCGGTGGCCCTTGGGCCGGAGTCGTCGCTGCTCTCCACGGAAATCCCATCGCCGGTATAGGTTACCGCATAACCCAAGGCGGAAGCGCTGGTTTCCTGCACGGTGAATTGGGTACCGGCCAGGATACGGCTGACCGCAGCGGTTTGCCCGGCGGAAATGGTGACGATGCCCTCCGTCTGAACCGTACGGGCTTCTCCATTTACGGTGTAGGGCGTGCCGACCGGCAAAGGAGCATCGTCCAGCGTGACTTCAAAATCAAAGGTTTTTCCAGAGGATTCTGTGAACGCCGTCAGTGTTTTGGTGATGGAGAGACTGCCAAGCTTGCCCGTTTCGACCGTGTTGTCAAAGAGGAACATGGCATTGCCGCTGGAGGCGTCCGCAACCGGGCTGTCAACGCCGGTAAAGTCTTCGGACACTTGCGTTTTCCCGTTCTGGATGGTCACATTGCCGTCTATTTCGATTTTGATGTCGCCAAACTGATCGTTTGGAAACAGCTCCCGCACAAAGTATTTGCCGGAATTTTCAGAGATGTTCTGGAAGACCGCTGTCTGGTTGGCTTTCAGCGAGAAGATGCCGTTTGCTCCCACAATGCCTTCTCCGATTTTGACACCGGCTGCGTTCAGAATGTTGTAGGACGTGCCCGCTGGAATGAAAAGCTCGCCGGTGGGTGTTCCCTGCCCGTCGGCTTTTAGGATTTGGAAACGAAAATCCGGATTGCCAAGGGGATCGGTGGCGGAGCCATCGCTCATGCTCAGCCTTTTGGTGACGGAGATGGTGTTATTTTGCAAAACCGGGAAGTTGAAGTTCATCCGGCAGACACCGGAGCCAGCGCCCCGCTCCATATAATAGAAGTGGAAGGTATGCTTGGAGTAATCCTGGAAGGTGCCTTTCTCGTTCAGAAGAGAGGAATCCACAAGCTGGGAGAAGGATACCGTTATGACCGGGTTTGTGTCATCCACATCGCCGGTATCCTTGCGTAAGGCGTAGTATTCGACTCGCCCGTTTGTGAAGTCGATCATGCCGCCCACGTGGCGGTGTATGCCGGACAAATCCAGGAACAGCGTTCCATCCACATAGACCCACACGTCATCATCGCCGGTGAAATAGAACTTCATGGGCTGCTGCCCGTCCAGTCCGGTTAGACCGCCCTTTGGCTGGTAGAAGTTCATCTTCATTTCCATGCCAAAGAAGAAATCCGCTGGCTCATCGAAATCCAGGGAGTAAAGATTTTGCAGGAATGCGTCCGTATTGCGGAAGGTTTTCGGAATATTAGCCACCGTGAAGTATTGGTTGATGCAATCCGCGCCAGTCCAGGCCTGGGTATTTTTCACGCTGTCCATCAGACCAAGAAAGGTGTTCAGCTGGGAGGAGAGCACCCCGTATTCAGAATGAACCAGGGATGGGAATTGGGCGCTGTCATAGGCGTTATCAAACCGGCTCAAGCCTTGACTTTGCTTATAAGCGGCGCTGTCTGCGATGGTTTGCAGATAGGCCCGATCAATCGTACTGGTCTGCTTGCTTTCCGTATTGATGTCGTTGAAGGGCAGAAAGTTGCCGAAAGGGTACATCATAAAGTTGGCTGTGAGGATTTGGCTGTAGAGCGAGAAGGTGTCGCTGCCCGGATTGAACTGCGCATGGTTTTCCCGACTGTTAAAGGTATAAGCGCCGGTTTGCTCGTCATACAGGAACAGACCGTCAATGTTTTGCGTATTTTTCTTCGTCGCCTCCGCACTATTGGTAAACAAGTAGCGCAAGCTGGTGCCATCTGCAAGGGCGGGGTAGCCATCCACTAAGGTGGGGTACATCACATTCCGTTCGTAACGGATGGGAAGATTGGCGGTATTCGTTGTGGTGGTGGCGTTGATGGTGGTGCCGCCTTTTACGGTGATGCCGTTTCTTCCGGCGTTGAGATCGGCTGTGATGTTATCACCGAAATTAAAGCTGGCCAAGCCCAGGGTGCTGTCACTTGTTAGGGTGCTGGTGCCGTAATCCTGCTGGAAACCGGGGTATTTTGCATCGAGATTGAATCGATCGTTGATGGTATCGCCATAATCGTACAGGTTGACCTCAATCAGATCACGGGTGGAGGCGCTGGGGATGGGCGTTAGATGGTTGTTCTTCTCCGGTTTTTGCGCGCCTTGTTCCCCGGTTGTAAAGGTAACAGTACCCAAACCGTTCGTGTTGTAAGCTTGCTGGGTATAGTCAAAATCAGCAGATGCGGTGCTGTTAACGCTGACAGTCACAGTCTGCCCGGTTGCGAGAATGATAACGAAACCTTTTGGCGGAACGCTTTTTTGTTGCTTATCGGAGTTTTCGGAAGGAAGATCCACATCCGTGACAACCAATGTCCCATTCCGGTTCTCGACCGTAATGGCGGTTTTGTCGTAAAAATGGTACATATTGGTTACGATCGCGTTTACGGCTTGGGGGGAATTCCCGCTGTTGTATACAAGGATAATTCGAGCCGTGCCGCCGGAGGCGGAACCGAAGGTATTCACTTGATGGATGGTGACCGTATCCGTGATATCCCATGTCTGCGCCGACCAAAGCCATGTAAATTCCAGCAGCTTTTCCGCATTGGTCACCTGCTGCTGGACATCCGGACCAATGTCTTCATACAGCAGATAAGCGTCCATCACCTGGTGATACACTTCTTCAAAGTAGACGTTGTAGCCGTCCTCGTCCTCGGATGCTTCCAGCTCGGCCAGCCGGGCTTCCACCTCCTCCGCAGTTGGCAGGGCATCGATCAAAGCGATGCATTCGTCAATGCGGGCCTGGTCGTTGGAGGGGTTCTGACAAGCTTCGCTGTGGGTGTGCGCCTGCTTTTTACAGGTCAGCTCCCAAGCGCCGTAGCAGTGTTCCGTGTGGGCGTGGGCATCCGTGCCTTCAGGGATGGTGCAGGTCAGTGCGTCCGTATCCACCGGCCTGCGCTCGGTCTGAAAGCAGGCGGCGGTGTGGGAATGCTCCTGGATTTCCGTCTCCCCGCAGATCAAGCGTTCCCCGGCATCGTCATAGCAGCCCGGCTCGTCCTTGGAGACGTAGGGCGTATGGGTATGGGGGACGATCACGGGCTTATCGCAGATCAGCACCGGCTCGGTGGATTCGGTGCAGATCAGCGCGCCCGTTTCCCAGGCGTAGCAGCCGTCGGTGTGGGTATGCTCCCGGGAATCGCAAATCCGTTCTCCACGCTCCCAGGCATAGCAGTCATCCGTGTGCGCGTGCTCGGTATCCTCGCAGAGCAGTTCCCCCTTAACCCGGGCGTAGCAATCATCGGCGTGGGTATGCTCCGGGGCATCGCAGAGCAAGTCGCCTGGAACCCGGGCATAGCAGCCGTCCGTATGCACATGGGCAGGTGCATAGCAGTTGCCGTCATGGGTGTGGTATTCGATTTCCGGCAGGCCGCACCACAGGGCGCCGTCCGGCAGATAGCAATTGCCGTCATGGGTATGTACCACAAAATCCCCATAGCCGCAGACGGCATTGCCCTCCGCGTCCTTGCAGGCCTCGGTGTGGACATGGGCCGCCAGAGTGCAGGCGGGCACCGTCTCCTCCACGGAGGTTACCTGGGTATAGCAGCTGCCGGTATGGACGTGCTCCTCCAGGGAACAGGAATTTTTCTCCAGAGTGATGGCAGGCAGCACCAGGGCGTAAACCGTGCAGAACACCACCACCCCAGCCAGGCAGGTAACCACCCGGCGCCATTGCCTTCGCTTTCTGTGACAGAGGGCATAGCGCTCGGCGTTATTTGGCAGATTCGTTTTCATGTTGCATCACCCATTCTCCCTTATGACAACGTTCCAAATCCGGACAGGGGCCAGACCCGGAAAACGATCTTTCCCACGATTTGCTCCTCGGACACACAGCCAATGGTGGAATGACGGGAGTCCAGGGAGGTGGAACGGTGGTCGCCCATGCAGAAGTAGCGGCTCTCCGGCACCTGGTAGGGCAGCGCCAAATCGCACTCGCCCAGGGCCTTTTCCACCAGGTATGGCTCGTCCAGCGGCTTGCCGTCCACGAAGACATTGCCCTCCGCATCCATATCCACCCACTGGCCAGGCCCGGCAATGCAGCGCTTGACCAGGATTTTGTTGCCCAAGTAAAACGCCACCAAATCCCCCGGCTGAAAATCCGCCCCCTTGAGAGAGACGACGATGTTCCCCTCGTCCAGGGTGGGGGTCATGGAGGAGCCGTAGATTTGCAGCACCGGCATCCAGATGGTTGCCACCAGAACCGCGATGGCCGCGACGACCACCAGCGTATTGACAGTGCTTTGCAGCACCCGGCGATATTGATGACGGTAGGTTTCCCGCGCCAGCTCGGCGGTCAGCTGTTCTACCGTGGGCAGCTCCCGGGAGCGGATGTATTTTGGCTGTTTCATGGTTTCGGCCCTTCCGCCATGGCCCGCACACTGTCCAGGTATTGCTGGGCGGCCCGGTCAGCGGCCTCGAATACGCCGTTTAACCGCAGCGCCGCTTCCGCAATAGAACCGGCACTTTCCAAGGAAATCTGCCGGTTTTGCAGCGCCTCCTGGGCCTGGGCGAGATGGCGCTTCAGCTTCTGATTTTCCTCGATCTGGGCAATGAGCATTTCCAGCAGCTCACTGCGGTTGAGGCGTTTTAGCTCCTTGTCTGTCATGGTACCTCCTGGGTGTCTTACGGACACAGGGACAAAGAATTTTCTTCTCCCGTAGTATAGCACGTTACCATGTGGGAATTGAGAAAAACGGGTCGAATATGTTCTGGAAATCAGCATTTTTCTAAAAAATAAACATAGAAGAAAATGCGAAAATAGCAATATGATATTTGCTTTATATCGAAATAATATGCGGATATTTTGACAAAATTCGATTTTTAGCAGGATCGTTTTACAAAATAAAAATGTCGGAAAATGTTGCGTTTTATCAAAAGACAAATGCGGGCAAAAAAGAAAAAAGCCGCCGCCGGAAAATTTCCGGCAGCGGCAGGGGCGTAGGGCAGTATGTGTTTGTTACCCCACCCGGGGAGCAGGACGATTTTTAATCCTCGAAGGTCAGAATATCCTTGTACTTTTCCTTGAAAATGTCGTAGACGGCGTCCAGAACGGCTTCGTCCTCTACGGCCAGGTAGTTTTCGTTTTCCTCGTCCACCGGCTGAACCTCCAGAATCACGATTTCACCGGATTCGTCCTCCGCGGGAGCGAGCACCAGGTATTCCTTGCCCTGATATTCCAGGCAGTCCAGATATTCAAAATCCACGTCCTGGCCGTTTTCGTCGGTAAGGGTGAGAATGGAGACTTCCTCCTCGGGAAGCTGTTTTTCGGTTTCCATGGGATTCCTCCTCATTTGTTTTTTTGTATTATATCCCAGGAACGGGGGAAAAGCAAGACCATTCTTTGGAAAAATCCTGGGGGTGTGGTTGCAATGCCAGATCGGATGTGGTAAAATATGCGATAAACTAAAATCCGAAGGAAGCTGATTGCCATGAAGAAAATATGTGCCGCGCTGCTGCTGATCGTGGGCCTTTTGTCGCTGTTCGGCTGTGGTGAGGAACCGGAGGCCCAGACAGTGCCGGAAGACACCAGCGCTCCGGCTGTGACCACGGTGGAGGCAACGGTTCCGGCGGACGGCAATCCGGCGGATGTGACCTGCAAGGGCAGCTATACCGGCCAGGGAAATGGGACGGCTGTGGTTGCCCGGATGGGGGACACGGAGCTGACGAACGGGGTGCTCAGCGCCTATTACTGGGCGGAGGCGGCGGCCTACCGGGAATCGGGAAAGACCCCGGCTCCGGACTTTGACGCGCCCCTGGATACCCAGAGCTGTCCCATCGACAGCGGCGTGAATTCCTGGCAGCAATATTTTCTGAAGCGGGCGCTAACGGCCTGGCACAGCAGCCAGGCGCTGGTGCTTCAAGGGCAGGACGAGGGCTTGCCCAAGGAAGAGGCCTATAACCCCGCTGTTTTGAACCGGGACGAATATCTGGACGGCATTCCGGCCACCAAGGTTCTGTACGGCTACAGCGACAGCTTCCAGCCAAATTCCATGCACCAGGCCTATCTGGATGAAATTCCCGACATGCTGGATGCCCTGGCAAAGGAAAAGGGCTTCGCCGATGAGACGGAGCTGGCGGAAAAGGGCTTCGGCACCTCTGCGGCGGATCTGGAGCGGTATGTGGAAACCTACAACCGGGGCTACATGTATTACACCTCCTTAAGCTACGACATCACTCCGGAGGCAGAGGCGGTGGAGGCGTATTTTGACCAGAACCAGGAGGCTTTCCGGGAAAAGGGCATCACCCGGGACAGCGGTGTTTACGTGGATATCCGCCAGATTCTGCTTCAGCCCACCGGCCAGGTGGCGGTGGAGGGACAACCGCAGGTCATCGGGGTGGAGCCGGAAATGACCCAGGAGCCGGTTACTTTGGAGGCGGACGGCACCGTGACCTGCTCAGAAAAGGCTTGGGCGCAGTGCCAGGACGATGCGGAAGCACTGCTGAACACCTGGCGGACGAAAACCAAGGCCACCGACGCCACCTTTGCTGATCTGGCCAACAAGAATTCCAAGGATTCGGCGTCGGCGCTGAACGGCGGCGCTTACCGCCGGATTCGGCAGGGGCAGCTGATGGAGGCATTGGACAGCTGGTGCTTTGACCCCGCCCGTCAGGCGGGGGACACCACGGTGATCCGCACCGCATATGGCTGCCATATCCTGTATTTCACCGGCAAGACAGAAATCTGGTATGCCCAGGCGGAGGACGGCCTGCGCTCCCAGCTGGAGCGGCAGCTGCTGGAAACCGCCATGGAAACGTACCCGGCGCAGATCGACTACAGCGCCATTGTCCTGCCGGAGGCCCAGGCCGTGGCGGGAGCCGGGGATGTGCTCTACCCGGACGTTGCCCACGAGCGATTCCCGGAGGTGCCGCTGTATTTGCAGCAGGAGTACCAGGGCACCATGTTCGGCGGCTTTAAGCTGGCGACAAACGGCTGCGGCATCACCTCGTTTTCCATGGTGGCCAGCTACCTGTCCGACGAGGAGTGGACGCCGCCGGAGATGTGCGCGCGCTATGGAAATTACAGCTTCTCCAACGGCACGGACGGCACCATCTTTATCAACGAGCCTCCGGTGCTGGGCTTCTATCTGGTGGAAAAAACCTATGAGCCCACCGTTGCGCACAAGGCGCTGGAGGAGGGGCATCTTGTGGTTTCCCTTCAGCACAAGGGCTACTGGACCCGGGGCGGCCACTACATCGTGCTGGAAAAGCTCAACGAGGACGGCACCGTCCAGGTACGGGATTCCAACATCTACAACTATGGCTCCAGAGGCAGAATTCCGGCCCATTTCCAGGACAAGCATACCTGGGCCAGCATCACCAATTCCGGCTCGGCCTTCTGGATTTTTGCGTATAAGGTCAAGCGGATTCCCGCCTGTTCCCGCTGCGGCAGCCCGGAGGGCATGACGAAGGGGCTGCTGCAAGAGCCGTACATCTGCGAAAAATGCCGCCCAGCCATCCTGAGAAGAGAAACCTACTTGAATGGCTGCGCGGGGTAATCTCCCATACGCCAGACGCACCCGAGCGGCAAAGCCGTCGGGTGCGTTTTTGCGCCTGCTTCAGCGAGCCGGAAATGGGATAGCGTTTGCGATTTGAGCAGAACGACCATTTACAAATACATTTCTCTTTTGGAAGCAT